>NZ_JAHBDN010000080.1:0-32423 GCF_019956445.1 Pseudomonas sp. BF-R-19 | reverse complement strand
CGTTCGCGTGCTCCAGGTCGTTACCGATGCAAGCCGTGACGCTGACGATGCGATAGATCAGCCGACAAACGTCGATGCGCCAAGACGATGAAGCAATGAGCGTTTTTACACACTCTGGGCCGAAAGCAGTCTGTCACGACTGAACGAAATCGACTTGATTGCGCTGGTGGCACGTTGAGGGACTCGCCTGGAAAAGTACAACTTCGAACTCAAACTGTTGATCGCGAGAAGTGGGCTTGCGAGAAAGACAAGTGAACTTATGTCTGGAAGAATCGGTCGGGACGACACGAGTCAAGGGCAGAGGATGCCTTGTTGTCGACTATTTCCTCGCTGGCAAGACGGCCCACAATCGCCGCCAGAGTGACGCCGGGATGCATTGCGCAAACGTACACTCCGCCGATTTCGGGTAGATAGCCGATGATGGGGATGCCATCGACAGGAATTGGCCTGAGTCCGACACAAGCCAATTCCGGATCAATGGAAGTAACCCCATAGAGTTCGTTCTGGATGACCCGGGCAGTTCGTAGCGCTATCTCTACTGGCTGGTTTTCCAGGGACTCTCCCAAATAATCTTCCGCCGCCAGCAACGTACCATCGGTGCTTTGCCTTACTTCCATTTGAGGGCTGGAGATGATGGTGTTCACGAGATTGGGTTGTGTCTTGTAGCGGATGAGTATTGCCGCAGAGGCCTCTATTGGCAGGGACATCTTTAACGTCTCAGTCAGCTTCGTGATGCCTGTCCCCGCTGCCAGTACGACAATGTCTGCATCGATGATGCCCGTTACGGTTTCGACTCCCGTCACCTTTGCGTTCTGAGTTGAAAAGCCAAGCACCCGAGTATGCGTAAGAACTTTCGCACCATGATTCCGGGCTCCTGCGATCAAGGCGTGAGTTGCTTCCACTGCGTCCAGCGCGCCTTCTTCGGCTTCATACAAGGCATACTGAGGGGGACTCTTAAGGTTCGGCTCAAGACCGAGTATCTGGGGGCGAGATACCAGGATTGTCGAAAGCTGGTTGCCTGAGGCTTGCAGTGCACTATCCAGGCTAGCGCTGTAAGACAGGGAGCCTGTCCATCGTACTTTCAGACCCGGCAGTTCGGTTTGGAGGCGGCGGTATTCCTGGATGGCGGCGCTACGCAATTCTGCGATTGGATCGGGCCCGCTATGTGAGGTGTTGATCCATGCGAATGAGCTTCCGGTCACGCCGGACGCTATACCTTCAGCCTCGATCAGGATGACATTCGCGCCTTTGCCTGCCAGGTGATACGCCAAGGACGCGCCAACAATGCCTGCGCCAATGACAACAACTCGTTTGCCTGCGCTACCTTCCATAACAGCTTCCGTTCTGTTGACCTGATGAAAGTACTACATCCAGATGATCTCAGGGTTTGCGAACCTGGTCGTCTGCAGGTGCGCTTGCGCTCGATAACGAATACTCAGGGTTCGCCGTTGCACCGGCTCACTATATTGCCTTCGCTGAACGCAAACATGCATGTCCCTGGCAGCTAATTTATCGCTGGCGGATCACGTTGAGGGTAAACATGCGGAGCCTCGATTCTCTCCTTGAGCTTGGCAGCAAAGTCGTGAGCACTTTTTTCATGCCGAAACTGAACTCGCCTGATGCCAAAACATACAGACCAAAGAGCTTCGCCTTGACTGGACGGGTACTCGACTTTCACTGACATGATCATGTCTCCAGGGCGTGATCCAAGGGTTAAAAGTGGATTTCAGCGGTCTTGAGGCCCAAGTCTCGAAGCTCGGCGATCAAGTCATCCAGATGCCCGAAAGACTCGACTTCCTCGTTGTCATCAACCAGGAAATAACTTCTCCCGGCGTCCTTCTTGAAAAACACGATCCACTCCTTGGGGTTGGTCGGGTTTGCGATCACATGGGTGTCAAAGGTCACGCCTTCGGCGTGTTTGCTTTTCACAGTTTTACGATTCATGTCAGTCACCACGCTACACGCGCTCTCAAGATTCTCTATTTGCAGTGCATGCCCGCCCAGCTCCATCTGAACTTTCTCTATAAACATCTCCAGCCGCACGAAGCAGTGGATCAGGGCATTTCAATTATCACTGTATGTTAATATTATGCACATGCATCCACTGAGGAGCTAGCCATGATTGCGATAGGTGAGGCATGGAAGGCGGGGTTGTTGGGGCGAAAGCATTGGCTCCGCAATTTGGTGTCTGGCGTGATCGTCGGGGTCGTGGCGCTCCCCCTTGCAATGGCGTTTGCCATTGCATCTGGCGTCAAGCCTGAGCAAGGCATCTACACCGCAATCATCGGTGGTCTGCTGGTTTCACTGTTTGGCGGAAGCCGCTTGCAGATTGCCGGACCGACAGGTGCGTTCATCGTGATTCTGGCAGGAGTCACGGCCAAGCATGGTGTCGACGGTCTGCAAATCGCCACGATGATGGCGGGTGCCATGTTGTTATTGCTGGGGATGGCCCGGCTCGGCGCAATCATCAAATTTATCCCCGATCCGGTGATCGTCGGATTCACCGCAGGCATCGGCGTGATCATCTGGGTCGGACAGTGGAAAGATTTTTTCGGTTTACCGAGGATCAGTGGAGAGCATTTCCATGAAAAGTTCTGGCATTTGCTCCAGGCGCTCCCGGATCTTCATATGGCCACGACCCTGCTGGCGGTACTTAGTCTTTTCCTGGTCATCACCGCTTCCAGAATTCCCGGACTCAAACGGGTACCTGGCCAATTAGTCGCAATGGCGGTAGCTACGGCGATACAGTCAACCTTTCATTTCGAGGGGGTAGCCACGATTGGCAGCGCATTTGGGGGCATACCTCAAGGCCTTCCAGCGTTGGGCCTGCCTGAAATCACGCTGTCTCGCGTCATCGATTTGATCGGTCCGGCGTTCACCATCGCCATGCTTGGAGCGATCGAATCGCTGCTGTCCGCAATGGTGGCCGATGGTATGGCAGGCACTAAGCACGATTCCAATCAGGAGCTGATCGGTCAGGGAGTGGCTAACCTGGTCACGCCATTGTTTGGCGGCTTTGCGGCTACCGGAGCCATTGCCCGTACTGCAACCAATATCCGTAACGGCGGCACGAGCCCGCTGGCCGGCATTACGCACGCGGTCACGTTGGTGCTTATTATTCTGTTTCTGGCACCTCTGGCCTCAAACATCCCACTGTGCGCCCTGGCCGCGATTCTTTTCGTGGTCGCGTACAACATGAGCGAGTTGAAGCACTTCAAACGCATGGTCCAGCGGGCCCCACGCGCAGACGTAGCTATCCTGCTCATCACTTTCAGCCTCACAGTGTTCAGTGACTTGGTGATCGCCGTGAATATCGGCGTCATTCTTGCGATGCTGCACTTCATGCGCCGCATGGCCTCCTCTGTGGAGGTGCAACAGGTCATCGAGCACGAGCTTGAAGAAGAGCTGAGGGCCAATGGCCATGTTCGCCTGCCGCCAGGGACATTGATTTATACGATTGAAGGGCCATTGTTCTTTGGCGCGGCTGAGACCTTCGAGCGTGTCCTGGCACAGACCCATACCGATCCACACCTGCTGATTATTCGCTTGAAGCGTGTACCGTTTATGGATATCACTGGCTTGCAGGTGCTGGAGGAGGTCATTCAGCAACTGCACAAGCGCAATATCGTGGTGAAACTCTGCGAAGCGAACACGAAGGTGCTCAACAAGCTCGATAGGGTGGGTATCTTGCAAGAAATCGGCACGGAGCATTACCACGCCGACTTCAACACTGCGCTGGCCAACGCTGTCAGTCTTGCAGAGGGTACGTCGAGCCTCTAGAGGCTTGCTGCCCGTGTCAGGTTATGACTTGGTACTGGCGGCATGCTTACTCTTGGTCGAATAGCTGGCGCCGTGAGTGTCCAGGTAGTCACGAATCAGTTGACGGACAACCTGCGAGGGCGTCAGGTCCTGTGCTGCACAGAGTTCCTCGAAAGCTTTTTTCTTGACGGGATCAATGAGCACAGTGAGGCGCGCAGTCTTGCTTTCCATGGGGTATTCAATCGCTCAAGTCGCTAGATGTTAATCAAATTGTAATTGCCTTGTCCGGTGCTGTCACTGAGCTGCTCGTTACTTCGACTTTACCCAGAAGAAAAGATTTGGCTCTCACGGTGGGTGATGAGGTAGTGAGGGGCTGCAATCAATCAGAGGCAAACGGACTTGCCATCCTGTCGGTAGTGACTGGGCGTTGCTATCGAACCTGAGCTTTCGCCTGGATCACCCACAACCCCAGAAAAGTCAGAACAGCAAAGCCGCCTCCCATCAGGAAGGTAGCCTGGTAGCCAACCGTATCCCACAGCGCCCCCGCGATGGCACTAGCCAACAGCAAGGCGAACCCGGTCAGCAGATTGAACATGCCAAATGCCGTCCCACGCAGTTCAGCCGGCGCGCAATCGGCGATCAGGGCGGCGAATGTCCCTTGGGTAAACCCCATGTGCAGCCCCCACAGAACGACGCCGGCGACCAGGCCGGCGATGCCCGGCGCGAACGCCAGCGTCAGATCGGCAGCAATCAGAAATATCAGACCTGCGCCGAGCACCGTCACGCGGCTGACACGATCGGACAATGCCCCGGCGGGATAGGCTGACAGCGAGTACGCCACCCCCATGAGGACAAGTACCGCTGGTGCCCACATCGGCGCCAGCCCAACGGCCTGGCCGCGCAGGATCAGAAAGGCTTCGCTGAAGCGCGCCAGGGTGAACACCGCAGCGACACCCACCACCCACCAGTAGCCGGCGCCCAGTCGGGCCAATTCCCGCGGGCTCAAGGGCGTACGCACCCGTTGCGTCCCTTGCACCTGTCTGGGCTCATGAACGAACAAAAGCAGCACCGCGACGGCGAGGAAGGCCGGGATGACGGCCACCCAGAACACAGTCTTGAAGTGGTTCGCGGTCAGCCACATCAAACCAATCGCCAGCAACGGTCCCAGGAATGCACCAACGGTATCCAGAGTCTGACGCAGGCCGAAAGCCGCCCCCCGTATCGCAGGTGGCGTGATGTCAGCCACTAATGCATCACGCGGGGCACCGCGAATCCCTTTGCCAATGCGGTCGATAAAGCGCGCCCCGGTCAGCCAGTCCAGCGAGCCTGCCAAAGGAAAGATCGGTTTGGACAGCGCCCCCAACCCATAACCCAGCGCCGCAAGCAGTTTGCGCTTGCCCAATCGATCACTGAGTGCCCCGGAGAATACCTTGGTGATCGAGGCCGTAGCCTCGGCTATTCCTTCGATGAGACCCACTGCCAAGACGGAGGTACCCAGTACTGTCACCATATAGAGCGGCAACAATGCATGGATCATCTCTGAGGAGATGTCCATCAGCATCGAGACGAAGCCTAGCGCCCAGATGCCGCCAGGCATGGTGCGCCAGGCACTGCCAGTTGACGCCTTCTGGATTGGCGCAGCCGTTGAAGCACCGCCCGACTTGTCAGTGGTTTTCATCATGAGCCTCGACAACCTGTTTGGCATGGGCATCTGAAAGCGCTTCGCACACCTTTAACCGCGTCGCGGCTAGCCGACTCCTATGAAGGCGTGAGTGAGAAAAGTTGAAAGCTGCGCAAGGCAGCCTTCAGCTATAAACCCTGTGTACCGGGCAATAGTGACGCAGAGCGCAACGCCTACCAGATTGGTAAGGTGTAGCTGACGATCAAACGGTTTTCATCCAGATCGCTGCCAAAGTTGCTCGAGCGCACCGTCGCGTTGCGCCATTTCACCCCGACGTTTTTCAGCGGGCCGCTTTGCACGACGTAACCGATGTCGGTATCGCGCTCCCATTCCTTGCCCTCTGGCCGGTTATTGCCCAGGTCAATGTTGTCGCCGTTGATGTAGCGGGTCATGAAGGTCAGGCCAGGCACCCCGATGGCCGCGAAGTTGTAGTCGTAGCGAACCTGCCAGGACTTTTCGTCCTTGCTGGCGAAGTCGCCGATCTGCACGAAGTTCACCAGGAACGCGTCGGCGCCGTTAACGTAAGCATAACCAGTGTCACCGCTCATGCCTTGATAGCCCAGGCCAAACGCGTGCCCGCCGAGGTTATAGGTGAACATCGCACCGAACGCATTGTTGTCCACATTGCTGCCGCCATCGTCCGTAGAACGGGCGAAGCGCAGATCCGTCTTCAGCGACTGGCCCGTGGTGACCGGCAACATGTAGGTCAGGTTGACCAGGTGTTGACTGTAGAAGTTGTCGAGATGCCCATAGCTGTAGGCTGTAGCGAGATTGCCGGTCCATTTGTAATTCAGGCTGGCGAAATCGAATGTGTCGCTGGTGGCATTTTGCGTTGTGATGCCTTTGGCGCCAGTTCGGGTGATGCCCATGTCTTCGTCATTCGAGGAGTCGCGCTGATTGACCTGCGTCAGTCGTCCGGCATCCACCGTCATGCCTTCAATCTCCAGCGACGTCAGCTGACCGCCCTCGAACGTTTGTGGCAGCAGTCGTGAATCGTTGGCCAATATCGTCGGCAGTTTAGGCATCAGCGTGCCGAGTTTCAGCGCACTTTTGGAGGCGCGCAGCTTAGCGGTAAGGCCAAGTTCGCCATACTCGTCCTGGGAACCATTGCGGGGGTTGCTGTGGCGTTTGAGCAGGCCGGAACCCGCGCGATCAGGGCTGGAATCGAGCTTGACGCCCTCCAGGCCCAGGGCATCGAAACCCACGCCAATCAAACCTTCGGTGTATCCCGATTCATAGCGCAGCAGGAAACCCTGCGCCCACTCCTCTTGTTTGGATTGCGCGGCATTGGTTTGGCGAAAGTCACGGTTGAAGTAGAAGTTGCGCAGTTCAAGGCTGGCCTTGCTGTCCTTGATAAAGTCAGCAGCGGCCGGGGCTGAAAGGCTGATGACGCCTCCAGTGAGCAGGATTCGGGTAGCGAGAATGCGGGTGTTGCGGTCCATGGTGAAGCTCCTTTGTTTTTATTTTTGGAATCATGGGGCTGTCACCGAGCGGCTGGGGCTCGATGTCCAGGGGCAGTGCAGGTGTGAAGCTGCCCTCGCCAGAGGGGCGAGGGTTGTTGGAAAAAAAAACGCCAACGCCCAAAGAGAGGAGTTTTTGACGCGGCGTCGGCCCAATCGTCAGAACTGTTCCGCGCTCAGGCCATACAACGAGGCACTGCCGGCCCGAACGGATTGTTCCAGGCTCAAAATGCGTGGTAGCAAACGCTGGATGTAAAAGTCGGCGGTGGCGATTTTCGCGTCGTAGAAATCTTCGTCTTCGCCGCGTTTTTGCCGGGCAACCTGAGCCATGCGCGCCCAGAGCCAGGCGTAGGCGACGTAACCGAACAGGTGCAAGTACTCCACCGAGGCTGCGCCGACTTCGTTGCGGTTGGTTGCCGCCCTGTCGATTAGCCAGTCGCTGATGTCCTCCAGCCGCTGCACGGCATCGAGCAGCTGTGTGGCATAGGGTGCATCGGGCTGAGCGGCAAAACGGCGAATCTCGCCGGTGAATTGGCGAAGCACGAGGCTTTTATCGGCGAGCACTTTGCGTCCGAGCAGGTCCAATGCCTGGATGCCATTGGCGCCTTCGTAGATCTGTGCAATGCGCACATCACGGACCAATTGTTCCTGACCCCATTCGCGGATGTAGCCATGGCCGCCGAAAACCTGCTGGCCATTGATACAGCTTTCCAGGCCTGTGTCGGTAAAAAATGCCTTGGCCACCGGCGTCAGCAGCGCAACCAGGTTCTGTGCGTTATCGCGCTCGCAGGCATCGCAGGAAAACTTCGACAGATCCAGTTGTTGCCCGACATAACTGGCGAACGCGCGGCCGCCCTCGGTCATGGCTTTCATGCCGAGCAGCATACGCCGCACATCCGGGTGAACGATGATCGGGTCGGCCAGCTTGTCCGGGGCCACAGCACCGGTGGGTGCCCGACTTTGAATGCGTTCGCGGGCGTAGGCGACGGCGCTCTGGTAAGACGCCTCGGCGCAGCCGATGCCCTGAATGCCGATGGACAGCCGCTCGTAGTTCATCATGGTGAACATCGCTGCCAGGCCTTTGTTCTCCTCACCGACCAGCCAGCCACTGGCGCCGTCGAAGTTCATCACGCAGGTGGCCGAGGCCTTGATGCCCATCTTGTGTTCGATCGAGCCGCAACTCACGGCGTTGGCAGCGCCGAGGGAACCGTCGGCATTGACCAACACTTTAGGTACGACAAACAGCGAAATACCTTTCGGACCAGCAGGCGCGTTTGGCAGTTTGGCCAGTACCAGATGCACGATGTTTTCGGTCAGGTCCTGGTCGCCCCCAGTGATGAAAATCTTGCTGCCGGTGATCATGTAGCTGCCATCAGCCTTAGGTTCGGCGCGGGTGCGGATGAGCCCGAGGTCGGTGCCGGCATGGGCCTCGGTGAGGCACATGGAGCCGGCCCAACGGCCTTCATACATCGGAGGCAGATAGAGGTTTTTCAAGGTGTCGCTGGCGTGGGCGTCCAGCGCCAGACAGGCACCGGAACTCAATGCCGAATACAGCGCAAAACTTGAGTTGGCACCGTAGAGCATCTCTTCGAATTGCACGGCGAGCATTTTCGGCATGCCCATGCCACCGAACCCGGGGTTGCCGGACAATCCCACCCAACCGCCTTCGATGTAGGTAGCGTAAGCCTGTTTGAAACCGATGGGGGTGGTGACTTGACCCTCATGCCACTGCGCGCCTTCTTCGTCGCCGCTGCGATTGAGGGGCGCAATCAGGTGCGAGGTGACTTTAGCCGCCTCCTCAAGAATGGCGTCCGCCGTATCGGTGTCGATGCTGTCGGCCAGGGCCGGCAGGCGCGCCCACATGGCCGGGGCGTCGAACACTTCGTGCAGTACAAAGCGCATGTCGCGCAGCGGGGCTTTGAATTCGGGCATAACGTAAACCTCGTTGGGACGATTGTGTTGCGGGCACAGCGCCGCACAGGCGGGCCGTGCCCCTTCAGTCAATGGCTGGAAGCGGCGGCAGCGCCGAGGCCGGTCTGAGCGCGAACAAATTGGTCGGCGTAGGCGTCACGCTCCTTGTCGGCGCGCGCACTGCGGTCGAGTCTGGACACCACGACGATCACCAGGAAGGCCAGCGGCATGGAGAACAGCGCTGGATGGTCGTACGGGAAGATCGCTTGCGCATGACCGAGTACAGTCACCCAGACCGGTGGCGACAGGATCACCAGTGCCAGCGCACAGATCAGCCCGGCAAAACCGCCGAGGATCGCGCCTTTGGTCGTCAGGCCTTTCCAGTACATGGCCATGATCAGCACCGGGAAGTTGGTCGAAGCGGCGATGCCGAACGTCAGGCCCACCAGAATGGCGACGTTCATCTTCTCGAACACAATGCCCAGCACAATCGCGATGATGCCCAGGCCCACAGTGGCCATGCGGGTCACGCGCATTTCCTGTTTCTCGTTGGCGGTGCCTTTCTTGTACACGGTCGCGTAGAGATCATGGGAGATCGCCGAAGCACCGGCCAGCGCCAGGCCGGACACCACCGCAAGGATGGTTGCGAACGCTACAGCGGCGAGGAAACCGAAGAACAGATTGCCGCCGACGGCTTTGGCCAGGTGCATGGCAACCATGTTCCCGCCGCCAATCAAGGCACCGCCGACTTCGCCATTGACGTAGTACTGCGGATCGGTGCCGATGATCACCATTGAGACAAAACCCAGGGTGCAGACCACGAGGAAGAAGAAACCGATGAAACCGGTGGCGTAGAACACCGACTTGCGGGCTTCCCTGGCGCTCGGCACGGTGAAGAAGCGCATCAGGATGTGCGGCAGCCCGGCGATCCCGAACACCAGGCCGAGCGACATCGACACGGTGTTTATCGGGTTGGCGAGCAGTGAGCCCGGGCCCATGATGTTCCAGCCGCTGGCGTGAACACTGACGGCTTTTTCGGCCAGGGTTTCATAGTTGAAATCGAACTGCGACATGGCCATGACCGCGAGGGTGGTGCCGCCGACGAGCAGCAGCACAGCCTTGATGATCTGGACCCAGGTGGTGGCGATCATTCCGCCGAAGATCACGTAGATCAGCATCAGTGCGCCAACGATCATCACCGCAACCGGGTAGTCGAGGCCGAACAGCAATTTGATCAGTTGGCCGGCACCGACCATCTGCACGATCAGGTAGCAGCACACCACCGTCAGCGAGCCGAAGGCTGCGAAGATCCGCACCTTGTTCTGGTCCAGTCGATAGGAAACGATGTCGGCGAAGGTATAGCGCCCGAGGTTGCGCAGACGCTCGGCCATCAGGAAGGTAATGATGGGCCAGCCAACGAAGAAGCCGATGGTATAGATGAAACCATCGTAACCCTTGGCGAATACCAGGCTGGAAAGCCCCAGCAGGGTGGCTGCGGACATATAGTCGCCGGCAATCGCCAGGCCATTCTGAAACCCGGTGATACCACCGCCCGCCGTGTAAAAGTCCGAGGTGGATTTGGTTTGGCGCGCGGCCCACCAGGTGATGGCCAGCGTGCCGAGGACGAACACGAAGAACATGCCGATCGCATTCAGGTTCAGTGGTTGCTTTTCCACCGCGCCCATCGTCGGCGCGGCGAGCGCAATGGAGGCTGGCAGCAGAGCGGTAGCGGCGAGGATCAGTTTACGCAACAGAGTCATCACTTGCTCTCCTCGATAATGGCTGCGCCCAAGGCGTCAAAACGGGTATTGGCGCTGTAGACGTACCAACCGGTCAGTAACCAGGAAAACACGATGATTGCCGCGCCAACCGGCATGCCCAAGGTCAACATCCGATGTTCGCCCAGTGGTGCATGCAGCCACTGCGGGGCAAACGCCACCACCAGCATGAACAGGTAATAGGTGCCCAATACAACGGCGCTCAGCGTCCAGGCCAGGCGTGAACGGCTGCTCACCAGTTGAAGGAATTTCGGATTGCGCCGAATGCGTTCGCAACGTTGGGTATCGGTTGAATGGATGTCGATCATCGGTAGCTCCACATTGTTTTTGTTGTCGTTGTGTAGGGGCCGGGCACTGCCGAATTCGGCCTGCACGAACCCGCAGCAGCAGGTAAAACACCTGCTGCTTGATGGATGCAATGTCAGATGGGGTTAGAGCGCCTTGGCTCGGTCGCGCAACACGTACTTCTGGATCTTGCCTGTGGAAGTCTTCGGCAAGAGCGTGAAAACCACTGTTCGCGGTACCTTGAATCCGGCCAGATGCTCACGGCAGAAACTGATGATGTCGGCCTCGCGAACGTCCTGGTGATCAGCCTTCAAGGTTATGAAGGCGCAGGGCGTTTCGCCCCATTTCTCATCGGGACGGGCGACCACGGCGGCTTCCATCACACCCGGGTGGCGATAGAGCACGCCTTCGAGTTCGATGGTGGAGATATTCTCGCCGCCCGAGATGATGATGTCCTTGAGCCGGTCCTTGATTTCGACGTAACCATCGGGATGCCAGACGGCCAGGTCACCGGTGTGGAACCAGCCGCCCTCGAACGCTTCGGCAGTGGCGGTCGGGTTCTTCAGGTAGCCCTTCATGACAGTGTTGCCGCGCAGAAAGATCTCGCCGATAGTCTGGCCGTCGCGCGGGGTTGGCTCCAGCGTTGTGCAATCGCCGACCATCACGCCTTCGAGGGTCGGGTAGCGCACGCCCTGTCGTGACTTGATTTGCGCCCGCTCTTCCAGTGAAAACTCATCCCATTCGGCGTGCCATGCGCAGACCGTCACCGGGCCATAGGTTTCGGTCAGGCCAAACACGTGAGTGACATTGATGCCCATCTCTTCGACGGCTCCGATCACTTTGGCCGGTGGCGCAGCGCCCGCGACCAGGGCGTTGACCGGGTGATCGATGGCCGCTTTCGCTGATTCGGGCATGTTCACCAGTGCATTGAGCACGATCGGCGCACCGCACAGGTGAGTGACCTGATGCTCGCGGATCAGCGTGAGGATTTTCTGTGGATCGACCCGGCGCAGGAAAACGTGCACACCCGCCAGGGCGGTGATGGTCCATGGGTAGCACCAGCCATTGCAATGGAACATCGGCAGAGTCCAGAGGTACACCGGATGGTTGCCTATGGCCCAGGTCATCTGGTTGCCCAATGCGCTCAGGTAAGCGCCTCGATGATGGTAGACCACGCCCTTGGGGTTGCCGGTGGTGCCTGACGTGTAATTCAGCGAAATGGCTTGCCACTCGTCGACCGGCCATTGCCAGTCGAATGCCGGGTCGCCTTCGGCCAACAGCGCTTCGTAGTCCAGGTCGCTCGCGGCCTGACCTTCACCGTATTCCGGGTCATTGACGTCGATCACCAGAGGCGGGTGGTCGAGCATGCCTAGCGCCGCCTGGATCACATCATGGAACTCGCGGTCGGTAATCAACACCTTGGCCTCGCCATGCTGCAGCATGAAGGCGATCGCCTCGGCATCGAGCCGCACGTTGAGCGGGTTGAGCACGGCGCCGATCATCGGCACACCGAAATGCACTTCAAGCATCTCGGGAATGTTGGGCAGCATCACCGCAACCGTGTCGTCCTTGCCGATTCCGCGACCGGCCAGCGCCGAGGCCAGACGTCGGCAACGGGTGTAGGTCTGCGCCCAGGTGCGACGAATCGAACCGTGGATAACGGCGGGGTGGTTCGGATAAGTGCTGGCGGTGCGCTCGATGAAGCTGAGCGGAGACAAGGCAATGTGGTTGACAGCCGAAGGGCCTAGGCCTTGGTCATAGATAGACATGTGCGGGTACTCGATGGCTGATTGTTAGCTCTATGGTTGACCTCGCCGAGGTCACCTTCAAAGTCCGGATTGCTTTATATAACATTCTGCTGTGAGTATGGAAGTACAACCTACGGCGTATAGTATATATACTATATTTGATTCTTTTGACTCCAAATCACCGCCGCCAGCCCTCCAAGGCTGGTATATGCTTGGTTTCCCTCACGAAGTGGACCCGCAATGACCCTGACTCCCGTTCGATTGCACAGTTGGTTGCGCCTGCAGCGCGAGGGCGTGTCTCTGGCCGCCCGGGCCGATGCGTTGTGTCGGGCGCTGCAGGATTGCCCCGAGGTGCAGCGGGCGGTTTACCTGAGTTGGCAGCCCAATGCGCGGATCTACAGCCATGAGGGCGCCGCCCAGCATTTTCCGCCGGGACTTGGCGACCCGGCGCTGGCCAGCGACCAGTTGCTCTTCGAGCATCTGGTCGAGGCAGGGCGCCTGGACCTGGCCCAAGTCCGTCAACTCGATTGCTGGTTGTCCGGCCGGTTGCGGCGGGCCGCGATCAGCCATGGCCAGGTATTCGATCTGGCCTTGCAGCCAGGGCAGCCGGGGTTGTTGCTGGTGCAAGTGTGCGAGGGCGTGAGTCTCGACTGGCTGGGCTGGGTGCAGGATTTGCTGACGACGCTGTTGAGCAGCGTCAACGGCATGCTGCGGGGTTCGCCGCTGCTGGGCCACGATCCACAACCGAGCCTGTTGCTCGATGCACAAGGTCGACCGCTGGAGTTCAACGCGGCACTGATGGCGCTGCTCGCCGAGAAGTCGCTGACCGATGTGTTGGGTTTTTTACCGGTCAATCATCGGGTGCTGGTGCGTGCCTGCCTGGACCAGCAACGCGCCGTCGAAGGCGTCGAGGCTCAGTTTGAAGCGCAGATCCTGATCTGGACGTTCATCCCCGATCCCCAGGACAACCGAGTGCTCGCCCGTTGCCGCGACGCCACGGCCCAAGTGCTGGCGGAACGTGAAGCGGCCACCGCACGGCGGCTGTACCGGCTGATCATCGAAAACACCACCGACCTGATTTCCCGTCACACGCCGGATGGGCACGTTATCGATGCGTCACCGGCATCCTGGACTTTGCTCGGTTACTGGCCCGAAGAGTTGCGCGGGAAGTTGGCCCAGGGCCTGTTTCATGGCCAGGATCTGGCCGGTCTGGTGCAGCGCGCGCGTGATGCGCTGGAGCAGGATGGCTATCACACCATGACTTATCGCATCCGCCATCGCGACGGCCATTACCTGTGGTTCGAAACTGCCAGCCGGGCGATCCGGGAAACCTACACCGGGGCGGTAGTCGAAGTCGTCAGCGTATCCCGGGACATCACCGCCCGAGTGCAGGCCGAGGAGAACAAGCGACGCCTGGCCGAAGTGGTTGAGGCCAACATCGATCCGGTGTTGTTCATCGCCCCCGAGGGCCAGGTCACTTACCTCAATCCAGCCGCGCGCCGCATCCTCGGGATTGATGAGCAACAACCCATGCCGGGCCTGGCCGCGTTGTTCGCCAGCGGCGACCTTGCGCGCCTGCAACGCGATGGCTGGCGGAGCGCCGAGCGCGACGGTGTCTGGAGCACCGATGCGCGCTTGCAACCACCGGGTGGCGGTTCATCCGTGCCGGTGTCGCTGGTACTGTTGGCGCACCGTTCCGCCGGCGGCGAGCGTTACTACTCATTGGTCGCGCGCGACATGACCGAGCGCGAGCTGCGGGAAGTGCAACAGCGCCGTCATCAGGACGAACTGGCACACACCGCGCGGCTGGTCACCCTCGGTGAACTGGCCTCGGGGATCGCCCACGAAATCAACCAGCCGCTGGCTGCCGTGGTCAATTATGCGAATGCGAGCCAGCGCTATTTGCAGACGCTGGATTCCAATCCCCAGGCCGCTGCAAGGGTGACGCAAGGCCTGGAACGCATTACCCATCACGCCACCCACGCCTCCGAAGTGATCCGGCGGTTACGCTCCTTTTTGCGCAAGGGGCAGCGGCGCATGCAGGCGTTGAACTTGACCGACGTCGCCCGCGAAGCCGTGCGTTTGTGTGCCTGGGAGGCGAGTAATTGCCAAGTGACAATCGAGGATCGACTGCCGGATAATCTGCCGCCCGTTTATGCCGACCGCGTGTTGCTGGAGCAGGTGCTGCTCAATCTGTTGCGCAATGCCATCGACGCCAACCGTGAACAACATCCCGGGCTACCTTCGCTGATCGTGATGACCGTGGAGCAGGGCAGTGGCGCCTGCGTGGAAATCGGTGTTCGAGACCAGGGGCCGGGCGTCAGCGAGCCGGAACTGGAACAGATATTTACCCCGTTCTACACCAGCAAGGCCGATGGCCTGGGGCTCGGTCTGTCCATGAGCCGCAGCATTATCGAAGGTTTCGGTGGCGAATTGAATGCCCGGCGCCAGCCTGTCGGGCTGCTGATGTGTTGCCGCTTGCCGCTTGCCGGCCCAACAAAACAACAACAATAGGAATCAGGTAATGGCAGGTGTAACGGAGCAGGTTGTGTACGTGGTCGATGATGACCAGGGCATGCTCGAATCGACGGTCTGGTTATTGGAGTCGGTCGGCCTCAAGGCCTTGCCGTTTACCAGTGGCGTCGCGTTCCTCGATGCCTGCGATGCAAATCTCGATGCGTGCGTGCTGCTGGACGTGCGCATGCCCGGCATGGGCGGGTTGAACGTGCAGGAAGAAATGCGCGTACGCCAACTGGACCTGCCGATCATCTTCGTCAGCGGGCACGCGGATGTGCCGATCGTGGTGCGCGCGTTCAAGGCCGGTGCCCATGATTTTATCGAGAAACCCTACAACGAGCAGCTGTTGCTGGACAGCGTGCAACAGGCACTCAGCAACTGTGCAACCAACCGCTCGGGCAACCAGGGCCACGAAGCCTTGCAGACGCGCTTGCTGAGCATGACCCCGCGCGAGCGCGATGTCATGTTGCCGCTGGTGCAGGGTTACACCACCCGCGAAATCGCGGAGCAACTGGGCGTCAGCGCAAAAACCGTTGATCTGTATCGCGCGCGCGTCATGAAGCGCATGCAGGCCAACACGTTGCCGGACCTGGTGGGCATGGCCATCGCGGCGCAGATGGTCGATCCGCTGAAGTTGCGTTGATCCCACGCAGGAAAAACCGCAACGCAATCACTTTTTCGCTGGTTTACCGCTGGCAGGGATGTGCAGGTACGACATCACGCTTTCAGTCAGTTCGGTTGCCAGTTTGACCGCTTCTTTATTGCGCGCCATCACGCCGGCGACCAAGCCTTCGATCAGGGCCAGTACGGCGATGTTGGAACTGGTCAGCACCGGGTGATCGCAAGGCGCAAACAGCGTGTGCTGGGCAATGCCAGTGAGCGGCGAGGCGGGTGAGTCGGTAATTGCCAGCACCGATGCGCCGCGTTCATTGGCGAAGCGTGCCAGTTGCAGGGTGTCGAGGGAGTAGCGCGGCAAGGCGATCGCCAGCAGCACGTCCTGATCGGTGATTGCGGCCAGACGGTAAGCGGCGTTTTCGTTGCCGCCCTCCATGCTGATGGCCGTGGCATCCGCACAAAAGGGCATCAGGGTCGAGGCGGCGAGGCCGGCGAAGTAGACACTGTTGCCAAAGCCCAGGATGTAGATTTTGCGTGCCGTGGTCAGGCGAGTGACGAACGCTTCAAAGGTGTCGGCGTGGTTGTTGCTCGCCGCGGTGGCCAGGTTGCTGCTGGCGCTCTGGAGTTGCTCATGCAGGCCAAACGCGCCGCCCGGGCGATGGGCAAGTTCGTTGCGCAGCTTGTCGACTGGCGACACCATCTGCTGCAACGTTGCGACCAGCTCGGCCTTCATGCCGCTGTAACCACCGAGGTCCAGTGCTTTGGCCAGACGGTTGACGGCGGCAGGGGAGGTCAATGTTTCGTGAGCCATCTCTTCGATGGTCAGCGTCGCGGCCTTGAGCGGGTGACGCAGGATGAAGTCCGCCACCTTGCGCAGTGACGGTGGCAGTTCGGAAACGATTTCCGTGAGTTTGCGCATGACCGGCGCGGCATAGACAGTGGTGTCTTTCGATGGGGTGGGCATATCCAGCTCAACGTTTCCTGAAAGTGAGAGAAGGGCTGTGCCTGATGCCCTGACAAGTTGGCTGGAGTGTATCCGAAGCCCACCTTGTCTGGGCAGCGCCGAGCAGTGGGCGGCGGTCTTACTTCAGGCTCCCGGCCAGAAACTGCTGGAGGCGTTCGGACTGCGGGTTGACCAGCACCTCACGCGGGTCGCCGCGCTCTTCTACAACGCCCTTGTGCAGGAACACCAGCTGGTTTGAAACCTCGCGGGCAAAGCCCATTTCGTGAGTCACCACCACCATGGTGCGGCCTTCCTGCGCCAGATCCTGCATGACTTTAAGCACTTCGCCGACCAGTTCGGGGTCGAGCGCCGACGTCGGCTCATCGAACAGCATCACTTGCGGTTCCATCGCCAGTGCGCGGGCAATGGCCACACGCTGCTGCTCGCCACCGGACATATGCGCCGGCCAGGCGTTCATGCGGTGCGCCACACCGACTTTGTTCAGGTAGTGCTCGGCCTTTTCTCGTGCCTCTTTCTTGCCCAGGCCCAGTACATGCACCGGCGCTTCCATGACGTTTTCCAGAGCGCTCATGTGTGACCAGAGGTTGAAGTGTTGAAACACCATCGATAGCTGCGAACGCATGCGTTGCAACTGTCTGGGTTCGGCCGCCTTCAACCCGCCGAGCTTGTTGGCCACCAGCTTGAGCGGTTCGCCATTGAGCACGATATCGCCCGCATTGGGTTGCTCCAGCAGGTTGATGCAGCGCAGGAACGTACTTTTGCCAGAGCCGCTGGAACCGATGATGCTGATCACGTCACCGGCCTGTGCCTGCAGGGACACGCCCTTGAGTACCTGGTGCGCGCCGTAGCTTTTATGCAGGTCTTGAACTTCAAGTTTGTACATGGTTTGAACTCTCTGGAATCAGTCGCTGAGCAAGCGACCCTGGCGAATGGGGGTGACGCCTGCAACCTTGGCCAGCCACAATCCAGGCTGGGCAAAGCGCAGCCGTTCGCGGGCATAGAGAATGCCGTCGGTGCTGGCGCTCACCACGCTATGGCGGTCGGTCAGCGGGTCGATGACTTCGAATAGCGGATCGCCGACCTTGACCTGGGCGCCCAGCGGTTGCAGAAAACTCACCACACCCGGATGGGGCGCACAGGCGTACTGCGCGCCAGCGAATGGCATGGCCTGGCAATGGCTCGGCGGTGCCGCTGGCCAGTCACCGCTGATCAGGCCTTGTTCGGCGAGATACCCGAGAATGGCTTGGGCACTGTCGAGGCATTGCTCGCGTTCGGTGTCTGCCATGCCACGCAATTCGATGGTGGTGGCCGCGCATGCCAGGGGAATATTGGCTTCGGGAAACAGCTCGGCCAGACGTAGCCATGCAATGGCGCAGGCTTCGTCGAAGGCACTGCCGCCGGCATCTTCGGCCAACAACGTGATCCCGGCGCCGAGGCGGGCAGCCAGTGACTGCAAGCGTGGCCAGATTTGCGGCATCGCATACAACAACATGATCGATTCGAAATCGCAGTGCAGGTCCAGCACCACATCGGCGTCACAGGCATGCTGCAGCAACAGGCGGCGCAGGCCGTCGAGTTCCGAGGTCGGTGCCGGCATGGCGGCGAGGGTATCAGTCATGGCGCGGCGAATCAGTGCGACATTGGCGTCGGCATCATCTCCCAATTGACCTTCCAGCAGCGGTGCAACGGCATCGACCAACTCCGGGAAGTCGCGATTGAAGTTCTTGCCGCTGGAGAACTCGAAGCGCCCCTGGTGGGTGGCCTGGAACATCTGGGCGATACCGATCGGATTGGCCATGGGCACCAACTCGATCACCCCGGTCAGGCGGCCTTGTGCCTCCAGTTCCAGAAGACGGCGCTTGAGCTCGACGGCGACGCGCATCCCCGGCAACTCGTCGGCATGCAATGACGCCTGGATGTACGCTTTGCGTGCTCCGCTGCCAAAACGAAACAGCGACAACGTTCGTTCGGTGCCCGAGGCACTCCACGGCAACAGGTATTGAATGTGCTCCATGTCAGCTCCTTAGTGCTTGCGCGGTGCCAGATACGCCAGCCAGCGGCGCTCGGCCAGCTTGAACAGGCGCACCAGAATGAAGGTCAGGGCGAGGTAGATGAGGCCGGCGGTGATAAACGCCTCGAATGGCAGATAGAACCGCGAGCTGACAGTCCGTGCGGCCCCGGTGATGTCGACGAGGGTGACGATGGAGGCCAGGCTGGTGGTTTGCAGCATCATCAGCACTTCGTTGCTGTACTGCGGCAATGCCCGGCGCAAGGCCGACGGCATGAGAATGCGGCGATACAGGGTCAGGCGTGACATGCCCATGGCCCTGGCGGCTTCGATCTCGCCATGGTTGGTGGATTTCAGACTGCCGGCCAGCAGCTCTGCGCTATAGGCACTGGTGTTGATCGCGAAGGCCAGGCAGGCGCAAAAGGTGGCGCTGGAGAGGTAAGGCCAGAGCACGCTTTGGCGCACCGCTTCGAACTGCGCCAGGCCGTAATAGATCAGGAACAATTGCACCAGCATCGGCGTGCCGCGAATCACGTAGGTATAGAGCCAGGCCGGAAAGTTGATCAGCGGCGATCGCGACACCCGCATCAGCGCCAGTGGAATGGCCAATACCAGACCCAGGGCCAGGGAAATGAGCAGGACTTTGAGGGTCAACAAGGCGCCATTGAAGTACAGCGGCAGGTTTTCCCAGATCAGGTTGTAGTCGAGAATCATGGGCGGCTCCCCTCACAATTCGGCGGCTTTGATGCCGACCGAGTAGTGTTTTTCCAGATAGCGCAGCACCAGCAAGGACAGGCTGGTGAGCATCAGGTACAGCGCTGCCACGGCGAGGAAAAACGTGAATGGCTCGTGTGTGGCATCCGCTGCGTTCTTTGCTTTGAACATCATGTCCTGCAAGCCGATCACCGAGATCAGCGCGGTGGATTTGGTCAGCACCAACCAATTGTTGGTGAACCCGGGAATGGCGAAACGAATCATCTGCGGTACCAGGATTCGCCAGAACACCTGCGCACCGCCCATGCCATAGGCCACGCCGGCCTCGGCCTGTCCTTTGGGAATCGCCATGAAGGCGCCGCGAAAGGTTTCCGAGAGGTAGGCGCCAAAAATGAAGCCCATGGTGCAGACGCCGGCGATAAAGGGGTTGATGTCGATATAGCGGGTGTAACCGAGTGCCAGGGCAATGCGGTTCACCAGATCCTGGCCTCCGTAGAAGATCAGCAGGATCAGCACCAGGTCTGGAATACCGCGAATCAGGGTGGTGTAGCTTTCCCCGAGCATGGCCAGCCATTTGAGCGGTGACAATCGCAAGGCTGCGCCGACCAGGCCCAGGGCAATCGCCAGGCACATGGAGGTCAAGGCCAGGTTTATGGTCAGCCAGGCGCCATCGAGAATGCTCGATCCGTAGCCGTGAAGCATGATGAAGTTCCTCAAGCGAGCGCCGCGAGGCGCGCAAGACAAGCCCCGACAGACGCCTGCAACGGGCCGTCGCCGGGTTTTGGGTCAGGGGGGCAGGGGGGCAGGGGTAAGGCTTACTCGCCGTAGATATCGAACGCGAAGTACTTGGCCATCACTTGCTGGTACTTGCCATTGGCGCGAATGGCGTCAATCGCGGCACTCAGGCGCGCAACGTTGGCACTGTCGCCCTTGCGCACGGCGATCCCGGCGCCCCGGCCAAAATACTTCGGGTCGTTGATGTCGGGCCCGGTCAATGCGAAGCCCAGGCCGGCGGGTGTCTTGATGAAGCTCTCATCGGTGTTGACGATGTCGGCGAGGGTGGCGTCCAGACGACCCGAGGCGAGATCGAGGAAGGCTTCATTCTGTGAGCCGTAGCGCACCACGACGACGCCGGCTTTTTCCAGTTGCTCGGTGGCAAAACGATCGTAAGTCGAGGAGCGTTGCACGCCGACTTTCTTGCCCTTGAGGTCCACCAAAGGGTCATTGATCACGTTGCCGGCCTTCATCGCGAACTTGCCTGGCGTGTGGTAGTACTTTTTGCTGAAGTCCACGGACTTCATCCGGTCTTCGGTGATCGACATCGACGACAGCACGGCATCGATCTTGCGCACTTTGAGCGACGGGATCATGCCGTCGAACTCCTGAATGACCCACTCGCACTTGACCTGCATTTCTTCGCACAAGGCATTGCCGATGTCGTAATCGAACCCGCTGACGTTGCCTTCTGGTGTCTTGAAGGAGAAGGGCGGGTAGGCGGCTTCGATACCGATTCGCAGGCTGTCTTCGTCGGCATGTGCCAGGAAGCTGAAAGCGCATAGCGCCAGAGCACCTAGAAGTTCTGTCTTGTTCATATTGTTGACTCCCTGGAGGCATTTGGGGGAAACGGGTGCCTGCCATCCGGGTTGGCGTGATGGATCAGTCCTGTGATCGGCGAGGCTATAAATGACACAATAAAAATCAATATGCAACAATGATGAAAATAAACATATCAGTGCGGAGCGTGGCAAAGCGCACCAGTACCCGGTCGGTGCAGGCGCTAGCGACCGGTTCTATGGGGGATTACAAAGATTGTTTCGGGGGGATGATCGAGGATCTGCAGCGCGGGTTTGGGGCTATGGGGTACTCCGACTGATTGAAGCGGGTCTGGTGCTCATAAAAAATGCCCGGCACATTGCCGCAATGCTGTTCAGTTAAGGAAATTGTAGGAGCGAGCTTGCTCCGGGCGGCGTTCCGACGATGGACTCAAGAGCGCCGCGTTTACCCAGTAAATACGCGCAATCGTTAACGACCATCGCGAGCAAGCTCGCTCCTACAGAGGACCACATTCGCTTAACTGAACAGCATTGGGCACATTGCCGGGCATTTTCACTCCTCAAACCCAGGTATCTGGACTCAGTTTGCAGCTTGCGGTTGAGACTCGGTGGTCGCTCCGTTGCGGGTGATCACGGTCAGAATCGACAGCGCAGCGATCACCAGTCCCGGTGACGTTGCCAGCAGCACGCCAGTGGTGCCGGCACCGGCGGCGAGGATCTGGCCGGCGGCCAGGGGACCTGCCACCGAACCGAGCCGGCCGATGGCCACGGCCGCGCCGACACCGGTGGCGCGCACCGACGTCGGGTAGGAAGGGGGGGCCAGGGCGTACAGCACAAGCTGTGCGGCCATGACGAACAATCCGACGGCAAACCCGGCGATTGCCATCGGCACGATACCCACTGACAGGCCGACCCCGGCCAGCGCCGCCAACACCCCGGCGTACACGAACAGGACCACTTTCAGGCCGTTGCAGCGGTCCAGCATCACCCCGCCGAGCAGCGAACCAATGGCACCGCCGATGTTGAACAGCATCTGCACCATGCCTGCCTGGGGCTTGGTGAAACCCTGTTCCAGCAACAGCGAGGGCAGCCAGTTGAGCAGCATGTACATCACGGTCAGGGTGAAGAAGTAGCTCAACCACAAGGCCAGCGTGCAGCGTGCGCGTCCTTCGCCGAACAGCGCCTGGGCGGTGGACGACCGTAGGCTGGCGGTCGTGACGTGTTGCTGGCGGAACGCAGTGGATTCGGGCAGCAGCAGGGCCATCAGCGGCACCACCAGCAAGGGCGTCAGACCGCCGATGATAAAGGTGGTTTGCCAGTGTTCACTGGAAAACATCGCCACCACTGCCGCCAGCGCGCCGCCCAGGGGCACGCCGCAGTACATGACGCTGATGGCGGTGCCGCGATGGCGCTCGCTCACGGCCTCGGCACACAGGGCAATCAGGTTGGGCAGGGCGGCACCCAGGCCCAGGCCGGTCATGAAGCGCACCAGCAGCAGGCTGGAATAGCTCTCGACATAGGCGGTGCAGAGCGAGAAGACACCGAACAGCAGCACGGCGCCGACGAGGATTTTCTTGCGGCCGATACGATCGGCCACCCAGCCGCCAAAAAACGCACCCGGCAGCAGGCCGATGATCCCGGCGCTGAACACCCAGCCCATCATCTTCGGGTCCAGGGCAAAACTCTGGCGCAATCCTGCGGCAGCGGTGCCGGCAGCCTGCAGATCGAACCCCTCGATCAGCGCAACGATAAAGCACAAAGCGATTGTCAGCGTCGAGCGACGCGATGGACTGTCCATGGGTGAACCTCGTTGTTGTTTTTGTTATGCAGTCGAGCCCTCCGTGCGTTGGGCGCGCCGTCGGTGACCGCTGGCGATTAAGATAACAAAGATAACTAAAAAAAGAATGATGTCCTGAAAATTGTAAAAAACTACAAATAAATTGTTTAAAAACAGATTGTTATGAATACATTAAGATGAATATGTGAAAATAGATAATAATATTAATGTTCGATTATCGGTCATTTGCGATTGACGGCGACCCTTGGCTGTTTCCATTCTCTGGTCGTGAAGCCGGCAGTCCCGTGCGGATCCGGCACCCACGAACAACAATAAAAAGTGGACATCGAACATGCCAAAACGCCCCATGAACACCGGTTCCGTAGCGTCGCTTTCCTGCGTCTCCAGTATCCATCCAGGGTGGGTCGTGGCACTGCTAGGCGTCAGCGTTCTGCCCTCTCAGCTGCGGGCCGGGGGGTTTATCGAGGACAGTCACGCAAACTTGACCCTGCGCAATTACTACATCGACCGTGAATACCAGGACGGCGGCGCCAAGACGGCCGCGCGGGAATGGGCTCAGGGTTTCATCCTGGGCATGGAGTCGGGGTTTACCGAAGGAGTTGTGGGTTTCGGTCTGGACGTTCGCGGGTTGCTTGGGGTCAAGCTCGACTCTGCGCCGCATCGCAGCGGCACCGAGTTGTTGCCGGTGTCGGCCAGCGACAAGCGCGCGGCGGATGAATATTCACGGCTCGCCCCGACGGCCAAACTAAGATTTGCCCAATCCACGGTGAAGAGCGGCGATGTCTCGATTTTCCTGCCGTTCGCTTTCGCCAGCCCATCGCGACTGTTGCCACAGACCTTTCGCGGCACGACCCTCAGCTCCAAAGATATCGATGGCCTGACCCTCAACACCGGTTACATCGATCGCATAAACAAGCGCGATTCCACGGACTATCAGGCCATGAGCATCGCCACGCCAAACCGGCGATTCAATGGCGCCGCCACCACCTCGCATCTGGCGTACGTGGGGGGCGACTATCAGGTCAACAAAGAACTCAGTCTGCGCGCCTATCATGCCGAGGTGGCCGAGCTGTACCAACAGGACACCCTGGCGCTGCTGCACAACCTGCCGCTTGGCGACGGTGTGTTCACCAGTGACTTGCGCAGTTTTTTCAGCCGTGAGGATGGCGCCGCCAAAGCGGGTGAGGTGGACAACCGCAACCTCTCGGCATTGTTCGGCTACCGCTTCGGCGGGCACCGGGTGAGCCTCGGCTACATGCACTCCAGCGGCGACACGGCGACGCCGTACATCTCTGGCACCGAGTTGATGGGCATGAGCGAACAGACCATGGCTTCGGATTTTCTCAACGCCAAGGAGCGCACCTGGCAAGCGATCTATGACTACGACTTCGTGGCGTCCGGGGTGCCCGGTTTGAAGGGAAGGTTGCGTTACGTGCGCGGCGACAATATCGAGTTGGCCGCCTTCAACGCCGAGGACCGCAAGGAGCGCGAATTCCAGATGGAACTGGGTTATGTGATTCAGAGCGGCCCGCTGAAAAACGTCGGGCTGTTGGCGCGCAAGGCGATCTATCGCAATGACTTCCCGAGCGGTACGGCGTTTCGTGATGAAAACCAGACCCGGTTCCAGGTGCTCTACACCTTGCCAATCTGGTAGTGCCCGGTTGCTCGATGTTCCTTGCCGGCCACCCCTCGGGGGTGTGCCGGCGTTTCGCGTTCAGTCCTGATAAACCTTCTTCAGCAAGCGCAGCAACTCCTCGCGCTCTTCGCCGCTTAGCGATGAAGTGGAGTCGAAATCGCTTTGCGCGGCGATCTGTTTGAGCTCCTTGAGCAAGGTTTCGCCGGTCTTGCTCAGGAAGATTCCGTAGGAGCGTTTGTCCGGCTTGCAGCGCACCCGCACCGCCAGCGCGCGGCTTTCCAGTTTATTGAGCAGCGGCACCACCTGCGGCGGCTCGATGGCCAGGGCCCGGGCCAGGTCGGCCTGCATCAGCCCCGGATTCTGGTCGATGATCGCCAGCGCCGAGAACTGCGCTGGGCGCAGGTCATGGGCTGACAGGCGACCGATCAGGTTCTGGAACAGTTTGAGTTGGGCGCGCCGCATCGCGTAGCCGATCAGGTCATCCAGTGCCGAATCCAGCGGTGCCTGCAGCTCGGCGGTGGCGGACGGGGACTCGCTCTGGTCGGCGAGGGGAGAAGGCTTGGCCATTGCGGGTGAATCCTGAAGAAGTGGAGGTTAACAAGTGTATCTAGTTTGCCGGGGTTGGCCGCTGATAGCTATGCCCGTCGTTCAGGGCGATGGGGTCGGAGGATATTTGCGGGTGGATAAAAAATGGTTAATTCGATTAATAGTTAATTGACATAACTATATCGGTCCTTTAATTTCCAGTCATCTTCAAGCCAAGAACAAGAGAGCAACGCCATGAGCAACTACGAAGGTCGCTGGACAACCGTCAAGGTCGAGATCGAAGAAGGCATTGCCTGGGTCATTCTCAATCGCCCGGAAAAACGCAACGCCATGAGCCCGACACTCAACCGGGAAATGATCGATGTGCTGGAAACCCTGGAGCAGGATCCGGCGGCGGGCGTGTTGGTGCTGACCGGTGCCGGCGAAGCCTGGACCGCGGGCATGGACCTCAAGGAGTACTTCCGCGAAGTGGACGCGGGCCCGGAGATCCTCCAGGAAAAAATCCGCCGCGAAGCCTCGCAATGGCAATGGAAACTGCTGCGCATGTACACCAAGCCGACCATCGCCATGGTCAACGGCTGGTGTTTCGGTGGCGGCTTCAGCCCGCTGGTGGCCTGTGACCTGGCGATCTGCGCCGATGAAGCGACCTTCGGCCTCTCGGAAATCAACTGGGGCATCCCGCCGGGCAACCTGGTGAGCAAGGCCATGGCCGACACCGTGGGCCATCGTCAGTCGCTGTACTACATCATGACCGGCAAGACCTTCGGTGGGCAGAAAGCCGCCGAGATGGGCCTGGTCAACGAAAGCGTACCCCTAGCGCAACTGCGTGAAGTCACCGTGGATCTGGCGCGCAACCTGCTGGAGAAAAACCCGGTGGTGCTGCGTGCGGCCAAGCATGGCTTCAAGCGCTGCCGCGAGCTGACCTGGGAGCAGAACGAGGACTACCTGTACGCCAAGCTTGACCAGTCGCGCCTGCTCGACACCGAAGGTGGCCGCGAGCAGGGCATGAAGCAGTTCCTCGACGACAAGAGCATCAAGCCCGGTCTGCAGGCCTACAAACGCTGAGACTGATCGCCGGGTGCCTGTCCGCCCCGGCGCGCTGTATCGCTCGAATGCATTCCCGATAAAGACAATAAAGAGGAATCACCATGCTGGACGTGCCCCTGCTGATTGGCGGCCAGTCGCTGCCTGCCCGCGACGGTCGAACCTTCGAACGCCGCAACCCGGTGACCGGTGAAGTGGTATCGCGGGTGGCCGCCGCCACCCTGGAAGATGCCGATGCCGCGGTAGCTGCGGCCCAGGCAGCGTTTCCCGCCTGGGCCGCCCTGGCGCCCAATGAACGTCGCAGCCGTTTGCTCAAGGCCGCCGAGCAGTTGCAGGCGCGCAGTGCCGAGTTCATCGCGGCAGCCGGCGAAACCGGGGCCATGGCCAACTGGTACGGGTTCAACGTGCGGCTGGCAGCGAACATGCTGCGTGAAGCGGCGTCGATGACCACCCAGATCAATGGCGAAGTCATCCCCTCGGATGTGCCGGGCAGTTTTGCCATGGCCCTGCGCCAACCCTGCGGTGTGGTGCTGGGGATCGCCCCGTGGAATGCCCCGGTGATTCTCGCCACCCGCGCCATTGCCATGCCGCTGGCGTGCGGCAATACCGTGGTGCTCAAGGCTTCGGAGCTGAGCCCGGCGGTGCACCGCCTGATCGGCCAGGTCTTGCAGGATGCCGGGTTGGGCGATGGCGTGGTCAATGTCATCAGCAATGCCCCGGCGGATGCCGCGGCGATTGTCGAGCGGCTGATCGCCAACCCGGCGGTGCGGCGGGTCAACTTCACCGGCTCGACCCATGTCGGGCGCATTGTCGGCGAGCTCTCGGCGCGTCACCTTAAACCGGCCTTGCTGGAGCTGGGTGGCAAGGCGCCGTTGCTGGTGCTCGATGATGCCGACCTGGATGCAGCAGTGGAGGCGGCAGCCTTCGGCGCGTATTTCAATCAGGGGCAGATCTGCATGTCCACCGAACGGCTGATCGTCGATGCCAAGGTCGCCGACGCCTTTGTCGCCAAGCTGGCGGCCAAGGTCTCGACCCTGCGCGCCGGTGATCCGGCGCTGGCGGATTCGGTGCTCGGTTCGCTGGTGGATGCCAGTGCCGGAACGCGCATCAAGGGGTTGATCGACGATGCCCTGGGCAAGGGCGCGCGGCTGGTGGTCGGCGGGCAACTGGACGGCAGCATTTTGCAGCCGACCCTGCTCGATGGCGTCAACGAGACCATGCGCCTGTATCGCGAAGAGTCCTTCGGCCCGGTGGCGGTGGTGTTGCGCGGGGAGGGCGATGAAGCGTTGCTGCGCCTGGCCAACGACTCCGAGTTCGGGTTGTCGGCGGCGATCTTCAGCCGCGATACCGGGCGTGCGCTGGCGCTGGCCCAACGGGTCGAGTCGGGTATCTGCCATATCAACGGCCCGACCGTGCACGACGAAGCGCAAATGCCCTTCGGCGGGGTCAAGTCCAGCGGCTACGGCAGCTTTGGCGGCAAGGCGTCCATTGAGCATTTCACCCAGTTGCGCTGGGTTACCTTGCAGCATGGACCACGGCATTACCCGATCTGAACCGCAGAAATAACAATAAAAAGGCTGCAGCCACCACCATGCCCATTCGTGCGGCTTGGTGGTAGCGTGCCTTGATGGAGAACAAGCACGTGAGTTCCGAATTCAGATCGCAACCCCACACCGAGGCCAGTGCGCCGCGCTACCGTCACGTGGCCATCGGTCGCGCAGCGGTCGAGGTGACAGAACAGCAGGGCGCATTGCACATGCGTTCCCTGGAGCCATTGGCCGAGTATCCACCGCGACTGCTCGACCGTCTGGTGCATTGGGCCAAGGTGCGTCCCGAGCAGACCTTTATCTCCGCCCGCCAGGCCGACGGCGAGTGGCGCCGGGTCAGTTACGCCCAGATGCTCGACAGTGTCCGGGCCATCGCCCAAAGCCTGTTGAGCTACGGCCTGTCGGCGGACAAACCGCTGGTGCTGCTCTCGGGCAACGACATCGAGCATTTGCAACTGGCCTTCGGCGCCCTGTACGCGGGCATTCCCTACTGCCCGGTGTCGCCAGCCTATTCACTGTTGTCCCAGGATTTCGCCAAGCTGCGTCACGTCTGCGACCTGCTGCAACCCGGCCTGGTGTTTGTCAGTGATGCCGCGGCCTACCAGCGTGCCATCGATGCCGTGCTACCCGCTGAAACGCCTTTGATCACTGTCCGTGGCCAAATCGCGGGACGTCGCCAGGTCAGCTTTGCCAGCCTGCTTGAGCAGCCGGGCGGTGCCGAGGTCGAAGCAGCGTTTGCCGGCACGGGGCCGGACAGCATCGCCAAGTTCCTGTTCACCTCCGGCTCGACCAAATTGCCCAAGGCGGTGGTCACCACCCAACGCATGCTGTGCTCTAACCAACAGATGCTGTTGCAGACGTTTCCGGTGTTCGGCGAAGAGCCGCCGGTGCTGGTGGACTGGCTGCCGTGGAACCACACCTTCGGCGGCAGCCATAACGTCGGCATCGTGCTCTACAACGGTGGCAGCTTTTACCTGGACGACGGCAAGCCCACGGCGCAGGGTTTCGCGCAGACCCTGCGTAACCTCAAGGAAGTGTCGCCCACCGCCTACCTGACCGTGCCCAAGGGCTGGGAAGAACTGGCCTCGGCACTGGAGCAGGACGCGGAACTGCGGGAGATCTTTTTCAAACGCATCAGCCTGTTCTTCTTTGCCGCGGCCGGTCTGTCGCAAAGTGTCTGGGACCGCCTCGACCGGATCAGCGAACAGCACTGCGGCGAGCGTATCCGCATGATGGCCGGGCTCGGCATGACCGAGGCTTCGCCGTCCTGCACCTTCACCACCGGGCCGTTGTCCATGGCCGGGTATGTCGGCCTGCCGGCGCCCGGTTGCGAGGTGCGCCTGGTGCCGGTGGACGGCAAACTCGAAGGGCGCTTTCGTGGACCGCACATCATGCCCGGCTACTGGCGGTCACCGCAGCAGACGCTCGAAGCGTTCGACCCGCAGGGGTTCTACTGTTCCGGTGATGCGCTCAAGCTCGCCGACCCGCGGGATCCGCAATTGGGGCTGATGTTCGACGGACGCATCGCCGAAGATTTCAAGTTGTCATCTGGGGTGTTCGTCAGCGTCGGACCTTTGCGCAGCCGCGCGGTGCTCGAAGGTTCGCCCTATGTCCAGGATCTGGTGGTGACCGCGCCGGATCGTGAATGCCTGGGCGCGCTGGTGTTTGCGCGGATGTTCGAATGTCGACGGCTGTCAGGGTTGGCGGCCAGTGCCAGCGACACAGAGGTGTTGGCCAGCGCGCCGGTGCGCGAGTGGTTCGCCGGCTGGTTGCAGCGACTCAATCGCGAGGCCACGGGCAATGCCAGTCGCCTGGAATGGATCGCCTTGCTCGATGAGCCGGCGTCCATCGACCGGGGTGAAATCACCGACAAGGGTTCGATCAATCAGCGTGCGGTATTGCAGTGGCGCGCGGAGCAGGTCGAGGCGCTGTATCGCGGGCTCGATCCGGCCATCCTGCGCGCCGGGGCGAAATCGTGAGCGAAGTCGTGAGTGCAGGCGGGCAGTACTCGGCCTTTGCCGATGCGGCGATTTTCGATGCGGTGCGCACACCGTGGGTGGACCTCGGTGGGGCGCTGGCCGAGGTGTCGCCGATCGACCTGGGCATCAAGGTCGGGCGCGAAGTACTGGCTCGCGCGGCAGTCGATCCGCTGGCGGTCGACAGCGTGCTGGCGGGCTCCATGGCCCAGGCCAGCTTCGATGCCTACATGCTGCCTCGGCACATCGGCCTCTACAGCGGCGTGGCGCAATCGGTTCCGGCACTGGGGGTGCAGCGCATTTGCGCCACCGGTTTCGAACTGCTGTGCCAGGCCGCCAGGCAACTGGATGACGGCGTGCAATTGGCCCTGTGCGTGGCCACCGAATCGATGTCGCGCAATCCGATTGCGGCCTATACCCATCGAGGGGGATTCCGCCTTGGCGCGCAAGTGCAGTTCAAGGATTTTCTCTGGGAAGCCTTGTACGACCCGGCTCCCGGAGTGGACATGATCACCACCGCCGACAACCTGGCGCGGCGTTATGGGCTGAGTCGCGAAGCGGTGGACGCCTACGCCTGTGCCAGTCATCAGCGGGCGTTTGCGGCACAACAAACGGGCTGGCTTCCACCCGAGATCGTTACCGTGGGGCATCAGGTGTTTGAATTGCAAGGCTATCAGCCACGGGGCATTCGCCTGTCACGCGGTGTCGACACGGTGAGTGAAGACAGCCACCCACGGCCCGGAGACATCGCGGCGTTGGCCCGCTTACGTACCGTGCACGAAGGAGGGGTGCAAACCGCCGGCAACAGTTGTGCGGTAGTCGATGGCGCGGCGGCGGCCCTGGTCGGGCGCGCTTCGGCCTGTCGGGATACACCGCTGGCCTTGCTGCGGGCCAGCGCGGTGGTCGGGGTGGCGCCAGAGTTCATGGGCATCGGTCCGGCACCGGCGATTCGCCTCTTGTTGCAGCGCAGTGGCTTGAGCCTGGAGCAGATCGACCGCTTTGAAATCAACGAGGCCCAGGCCGCCCAGGTACTGGCAGTGGCTCAGGAACTGGAACTGGATCGTACGCGTCTGAACGTCCAGGGTGGTTCGTTGGCGCTCGGCCACCCCTTGGCCGCCAGTGGCTTGCGTCTGGTGCTGACCCTGGCGCGACAACTGCGTGAGCACAATCTGCGTTACGGGGTCGCCGCGGCCTGTGTTGGCGGCGGGCAGGGCATGGCGCTATTGATCGAGAACCCGGCCTGGCGGGTCTGAGGTTTCGTCGGCTGACGGACAATCTGTGTTTTCCGGTAATGACCGGTTCTGGCCGAGAGGTGATTGCCGGGAAGGGGAAGGGGACGGAAGGAGCCACGCTCCTTCCGCTGGTTCAGCTAGTCAGTTCGTACCAATGAAGGGGTCCCATTGGATGAAACGTGTCGATGGCCGCAGTCCTCCAGAGGTCACCTTGACCTGGATCTGGTAGGTGGTCTGAGACGATGCGTTGCGAGCCAGGCCCACCCAATAGTTACCAGCGGCACCGACTTGCATCGGGTAGCCATCGCTGCCGAACACGCTGCCCTGGGAAATTTGGAAGCCGGTGATGGACACCGTGTCGCCAGCGTTCTGATCGATCGGTACCACCTCGAAGCCGATGTAGTCCCCGATGTTACAGTGGGTGCGCAGTTCCAGCGTTCCTTCGCCGCTGCTGTCATTGCTCAGACGATTGTCAAACATGTACACACCGGTGGAAATGTTCCCGCCACCAGTGCCCAGTACATATGAGGTATCGATGGCAATGGTGATTGCGGTTTGCGGATTGGCGACGCCGGCAAGCACCTGCGAATCAGCAACCCAGACCTGGGCAGTATTTTTTTGGCCACTCATTGTCGTGCTCCTTCCTTAGGCAGAGACAGTCACGCTGGGGTTGAGCTTCACGGTGATACCGGAGCCGCCCGCCACCTGTACATTGAGGGATACCGGGTAGGACGCGGAACCTGCGTTCTGCACGGTGCCGGTAAACGCGCTCGGGTTATCCGAAGCGGTTTGCGGCTGGCCACTGAAGCCCCAGGCGTTCGAGTTACCGAAGGCGGCAATGGAGACCTGCGAGGTCGACTTGGGATTGATCAGGAACACTTGCCAGCAGACATTGCTGCCTTTGGACGCAGCAGTATTCAGGTTGGCGGTGCCTTCGTTGGTTGTGCCAGCAGAGATACGGTTATCGACCAGATAGACCCCCGCGGTGGAGCCATTGGTCACTGCATTGTCGTCGACCCAGATTTGCACCTGGACGTCACAACTGGTGGTAGGAATTGCCATGAGAGAACTCCTTGTAAGGTTTCGACGCAAGCGTCGGGCGTGCCCTATGTCGACCCCACACACTTACCTGCAGGCGTGGTGCCGCACCACCTTGAGCCTTGTGGTCACGAGGACCTTGGCAAAGCATCTCGGTCAGGCGAATAGGACGATAGACCAAGCAAAGAAAGGCAACTTGCCATTACGCTATAAGCGCTAGAGTCGTTCGAAGTAACTACCGCGACAGAAGCCTCAAATCGCCCTGGGGCGGCTTGGCGAACCCGCGCAATACAAGGTTCTCGAGCTTGCAGGCATGGCAACCTCAATGCCGAAACGGCTGGCGATGGCCTTGCGCCCACTCCTCGGCAAGGTCAGTACACGGCTGTCCAGGTCCTGGGTCCGCCACTGGCGCTTGACGGCCGGAAGCGCCCGGTTTGAAACTTCGCTTATGGCCGGTTTCTGCCTGTCGCCAAGGGCTGCAACCGACCGATTGTGTTGAAAAAGTAGCTCCCCTGTCTGGCCTGCGGCAAAATCTCTGCATTGGCCAGCAGGGAAGCACGCAGCATGATGGGACAGTTATCGAGTGGGCAGGAGCGACTGTTTTACTCGTTCA
>NZ_JAHBDN010000079.1:0-33417 GCF_019956445.1 Pseudomonas sp. BF-R-19 | reverse complement strand
GGGCGGGAGGGGATCGTAGTACGCCGGGCAAACAGCCATGCGTGGGCTATAAACCTATAGGGGGTTTCCGGGAACCGTGTCCATGAACACAATCGCCAAAGTACTTGCGACCGAAAGCGAAGTTCGCTTGAACACGCGCAAGGAGCCGTTCGATCTGCTGCGCTGGTTTTCACTGATCAGCATGCTAGTGATCGGTACGGTGGCGGTGGCGCTGGGGGCGGTGTCCTCGCGGTTCGTGATTACCGAAAGCGTGCAGCGCGATGCGCTATTGACCTCACAATTCATCCAGGCGATTGCCTCGACCGAGGTGCGCCATGTGTCGATTCCCAAAGTCCGGACCATGGGCGAGTTGCTCGACCCACGAAAAGACAAAGACTTTCCTGACGTCGACCCGCTGTCCCGTGCCAGTGCCCGCGTTGATTTCCTCGACCATATCGAAAATTTGCCGGACGTGATCCTGGCCAACATCTATGCCCCCGACCGCATGGTGATCTGGTCGACCAACCCGGCCTTGATGGGCATCACGATCCATGGCGATGAAGACCTCGACCGGGCATTCAATTCGAAAATTTCCGTGTCGACCAGTTACCACGATGTAGACAAATCCCGCATGGAGCAGAAGTTCCTGGAGCCACCCAAATACACCTTCATCGAAAACTACATTCCCCTGTTCGACGCCGATGGCAGCACCGTCACGGCGATGGTCGAGATTTACAAGGAGCCGCAGGACCTGATCAACCGCATGGAGCGCGGCCTGGTGCTGATCTGGCTGGCGACCGCCCTGGGCGGCGGTCTGATTTACCTGGGCCTGTACTGGATCGTGCGGCGGGCGGCGATCCTGCTGGCGACGCAGCAGAAGCAATTGATCACCAACGAAACCTTTGTGGCGCTGGGGGAGGTGTCCTCGGCGGTCGCCCACAGTCTGCGCAATCCGTTGGCGAACATCCGTTCAAGCGCCGAGCTGGCGATAGAGTTCGACAGCGGTCCGGCGCATGGGCACATCAACGACATCATTGGTCAGGTCGATCGCATGTCGACATGGGTACGGGAGTTGCTCCAGTCCCTGCGACCGCTCAATGACGAGGCGGAACCGGTGAACCTGGTGGCGGCCCTGCATGACAGCCTGATGGCTTACGAGCATCAGATCAGCAAGGCCAGGATCAACGTGGTGTTCGAGCCGGACCAGACGCCCATGGTCCTGAACCAGCACGTGCAACTGACCCAGATCCTCAACAGCCTGCTGTCCAATGCGGTGGAAGCCATGGACGGCGGCGGTACGCTGACCATCCAGATCGAGTCGCGCGATGCCCAGCGCGTCAGCGTGAGGGTGAGCGATACCGGCAAAGGCATGAGCGAGGAACAGCGCACCATGGCCTTTCGGCCGTTCTTCACCACCAAGCAGGGCGGGCTGGGAGTCGGGCTGGTGCTGGTCAAGCGGATCATGGAGCGTTTTGGCGGTGCGGTGACCCTGGATAGCCGTGAAGGCGAGGGCACCACTGTGCGTCTGTTGTTTAATCTGGTCCCCTGAAAACGGGGATGAACTATCCCCAATATCGGGGGTTCAATCCCCGGTCATTTCCACGGTCATCGCCCATTGATTTTGATAAATCATTGTTTTGTTGAGTGTTAGTACTTTTTTATAAAAAAAACTGATGATTGGCGAGTTCCTTGCAAAACCATCATCACCCCCCTTCACGACATCGAGGCGGTTGGTGATGGAAAAAAAAGAGATGCATTCACCACGTTCACGAGCCTTGGGCATGCACCTGGTACTGATGCTGGTGACCGGTTTGCTGGCCAGCCAGCTGCTGGTCGCCAGCCAGCCGACGTCGACGCCCGCACCTGCTCCTGCAGCCACTTCCGAGCCCGCTGTCGTTGAAGACGCCACCCCGTGGGGTGGCAACTATTTCCCCAATACCCTGCTGACCGACCAGGACGGACAGCAGCTGCGTTTTTTCGATGATTTGATCAAAGACAAGGTGGTGGTGATCAACTTCATCTTCACCTCGTGCAGCGACTCCTGCCCCCTGGAAACCGCGCGCCTGCGCCAGGTGCAGAAACTGCTGGGGGATCGGGTCGGCAAGGACATCTTCTTCTACTCCATCAGCATCGACCCCTTGAGTGATACCCCCGAGGTGCTCAAGGCCTATGCGCAACGCTTCCAGGTCGGGCCCGGGTGGAAATTCCTCACCGGGGAATTCGCCGACGTCACCGACCTGCGCAAAAAACTGGGGCTGTTCATCGAAGGCGTCGATAACGGGCGCAACAAGGACCACAACCTGAGCCTGATCGTCGGCAACCAGGCAACGGGCCGCTGGATGAAAGCCTCGCCGTTCGAAAATCCGTGGATTCTGGCCGACCAACTGGCCAATACCTTGCACAACTGGAAACAGCCCAGTGTGGAGGAAAGCTACGTCAACGCACCGGAAATCCGCCCGCCGAGCAATGGCGAAGAACTGTTTCGCACCCGCTGCGCGTCTTGCCACAGCCTCGGCCCGCTGGACGGGCAGGGCATCGGCCTGCACAGCATCGGCCCGGACCTGATCGGCGTGACCTATCAGCGCGATCCGGCCTGGCTCAACCGCTGGATCCGCGAACCTGACCGCATGCTCGCGGAAAAGGACCCGATTGCGATGGAACTGTTCGAGCGCTACAACAGGATCTCGATGCCTAACCTGCGGCTGGATGAGCGTTCCGTCCAGTCCATCATCGATTTCCTGCAAGAAGAAACCGATCGCCAGCATCCGCCGGTGGTGCCAGTGGCCAGTGGTAACGAGGAGCCTGAGCATCATCATTCGGTCGCGCAACCCGACATGCCCAAGGTGCAATAGTGTCAAAAAAATTACGTTGGCCGGTCAATGGCTATCAATGCCACCTACACTGATCCAGAAAGCGGCTGAACAGGCTCGATTTCAAGTATCCAGGACACCGTCATGCAGATACTCGAACAACAAAAAGTAGCTGCGCCGCAGGCTCCGGCAGCACAACGCAAGGGTTGGCGGCCGCAGTTCAATTTACTGCGCTGGTTTTCCCTGGCGAGCTTTTTGATCATCGCTGTGGTGGCGCTGGGGCTGGGTTACATCTCCACGCGCTTTGTGGTCGACGAAAGCATCGAGCGTGATTCGATGCTGACCGCGCAGTTCATCCATTCCATTGGCGAGGCCGAAATCCGCCATGCCGGCATTGCCCCGGGCCGGACCATGGGTGAAATGCTCGACCCGCGCATGGACGATGCCTACCCCGACGTCAACCCGGCATCCCGGGCCGCCGCGCGCGTTGAGTTTCTCGACCATGTGGAGCATCTGCCGGACATCCTGTTGGCGACGGTGTACGCCCTGGACCGCACCGTGGTCTGGTCGACCAACCCCGAATTGATCGGCGTGCGCATCGAGGGCGACGATGAGCTGGACGAATCCTTCGAAATGAAATCGCCGGTGTCCACCAGCTACCACGAAATCGATGAGGAGCGTCCCGAGCAACGCTTGCTGCGCGAACCGGAGTATTTGTTCGTCGAGAACTACATTCCGATGTTCAACGCCGACAGAAGCAAAGTGATTGCCATGGTGGAAATCTATAAAGAGCCGCTGGATCTGGTGGAACGAATCCAGCGTGGCTTCAAGGCGATCTGGCTGGCCACGCTGATCGGCGGGGCGGCCATTTACCTGGGGCTGTTCTGGATCGTGCGACGCGCGGCGACGCTGTTGCAGAGCCAGCAGAAACAATTGATCGCCAACGAGACCTTTGTCGCCCTTGGCGAGATGTCTTCGGCGGTCGCCCACAGCTTGCGCAACCCGCTGGCCAATATCCGTTCCAGCGCCGAACTGGCCCAGGGCATCGCCAGCCAGACCGCACAGAAAAACATTGGCGACATCATCAGTCAGGTCGACCGCATGTCGCGCTGGGTCCGTGAATTGCTGGTGTCGTTGCGGCCGATGAATGACGACTGTGAAACGGTCGACCTGATGCTGGCCCTCGAAGACACCTTGAGTGCCTTCGAGTCCCTGATCAAACGTTCGGACGTCGAAGTGCGTTTCTCTCCTGTCAGCGTGCCGCCGATCGTCAGCCAACAGGTGCTGCTCACGCAAATACTCAATAGCTTGTTTGCCAATGCACTGGAAGCCATGCCCAAGGGTGGCGTGCTGACGATCGAGATCGATTCCTCGGCGCCCGGCGACTTGAGCATGACCCTGACCGACACCGGCAAGGGCATGTCCAAACAACAGCAACAAATGGTCTTCAAGCCGTTTTTCACCACCAAGCAAGGTGGGTTGGGCGTGGGCCTGGCCCTGGTCAAAAGAATTATGGAACGGTTTGACGGCTCGGTCGAACTGACCAGTCGGGAGCAGGAAGGAACCCGCGTTTGTCTCAATTTCAAAGTGGCAACGGGAGGGGCATATGGAGCACAGCATTCTGCTGGTCGAGGATGACGAAATTCTCGCTGAGAATATTCAGACTTACCTGGAGCGCAAGGGCTTCGAGGTGACCGTTTGCCACTCGGCCGAAGATGCACTGGAGCAATTGGGGTCTTTCGCTCCTGACGTGGTACTGACCGACAACTCGTTGCCGGGCATGAGTGGTCACGACCTGATCCAGAAGCTGCGCATCAGCGCGCCGGATCTGAAAGTGATCATGATGACCGGCTACGGCAACGTCGAAGACGCCGTGGCGGCGATGAAAGAGGGGGCCTTTCACTACGTCACCAAACCGGTGGCCCTGCCAGAGCTCAAGCAGTTGTTGGACAAGGCCCTGGCCACCGACCGCATGGAGCGTACGCTGTCGTTTTACCAAGAGCGCGAAGCCCAGAAGTCGGGGGTGCAGGCACTGATTGGCGAGTCGGCACCGATGGCGTACCTCAAGGGCACCATCACCCAATTGCTCGACGCCGAACGGCGGATGGTCAACAGCGATCTGCCGCCGGTGCTGGTGGAAGGCGAGACGGGCACCGGCAAGGAACTGGTAGCCCGGGCCTTGCACTTCGACGGCCCCCGCGCCAAAGGCCCGTTCATTGAATTCAACTGTGCTTCGATCCCCTCCAATCTGGTGGAGTCGGAACTGTTCGGCCACGAGAAGGGCGCCTTCACCGACGCCAAGGATCGTCGCATGGGGCTGGTGGAAGCGGCCGATGGCGGCACGCTGTTCCTCGATGAAGTCGGTGAAATGGACCTGCTGCTGCAAGCCAAGCTGCTCAAGCTGCTGGAAGACCGGACCATTCGCCGGGTTGGTTCGGTGAAGGAGCGCAAGGTCAATCTGCGGGTGATCAGCGCCACCAACTGCAACCTCGAACAAATGGTCCAGCAAGGCAAATTCCGCCGCGACCTGTTTTTCCGCCTGCGCATCATTTCGATCAAGGTGCCGCGCCTGTATGCACGTGGCGCCGATATCCTGCTGCTGGCCCGGCACTTCCTGGGGCTGCATGGCAAACGCTATGGCAAGCCGAACCTGCATTTCAGCGACCAGGCCGAAGATTTGCTGCTCAGCTACAGCTGGCCGGGCAACGTGCGCGAACTGCGCAACATGCTGGAGCAAACCGTGTTGCTGGCGCAAAGCGACACTATTGCCGCCCATCAGTTGAACGTCTGCCTGAGCCTGGTGGATGAGCCACCTATGTTTCATCACGAGCCGCCACATTCCAGTGAACCGCGTCCGTCCTACAACGGCAGCGAGTCCACGAACCTGCCGGAAGTGGAGCGCGACATGGTGCGCAAGATGCTCGACAAAACCGACTGGAACGTCACCAAATCGGCACGCCTGCTGGGTCTGAGCCGCGACATGTTGCGCTACCGGATCGAAAAGCTCGGCCTCGCCCGCCCGGACAAACGCCAGTGGTAGGGGGCGTTCTCAATTAGTTTCCCTACCGCGCCGGGCCTGCTGTTGTGCAGGGCAAGGCGCGAGAAGCGCAGTTTGGTTATTCCAAATCAGCTTCGAGCAACACAGCCCTGCACAACAGCAGGCCCGGCCCTTCGGGTTGTGCCTTAAAGCTGGCCATGCTGCGTTGCAGGCCTTGGAAAGGGAACAACCATTCCCTGCGGCCTACGCCTTGCCTGGCCAGCTTTAAGGCGACAACGCGGTGGGGAAACTAATTGAGAACGCCCCCTAGTGCTCACTGCAACACCGGGCCTTGCCTCAGACAGGACTGCATGCAGCCGGGGTTCTCGACTTCCTGGTTCACGTACACGCCACGCTCCGGATCGTAGGAACGGATAAACACCCGAACCGTGGCGTCGGCCACAGTCGGCAGGCGCGAGTCGGAAAACACGTGCTCGCTTGAAACCGGAATGAATTCCCCGGGCGCGGTCGGGATGTACGAACCCGGCGGGATGATATTCATGGACGGTGGTACGGGGTGCGCAAAGGGTTGGTCGGCGCCGTAATAGTTGAATTCACTGCTGTAGTTGGTGGTGGGAAAGTCGTCGGCGACAGCGGTCGCGCTCAGGCAGACGGCGAGCAACAGCGTCAGATCGGTCTTTTTCATGGCAACACCTGCTAAATCGGTTTAACCATATTCCCCCCAAGGTTATTAACTATAGCTGCCACCGTGGACAGCCGTCGGCGCTGCGCGGATTACAAGTTCGCAACACCTGCCAGGATGAGGTTGATCTAGACTCCGACCGGTCAAATCGACGACCCGGACCCTGGAGCATGCAATGGAACTGCCGACAAAAGAACAAGCCATCGCCAGCAACCGCGATGCCTGGAATGACTCCGCCCGTCACCACAAAGACTCCAGCGAATGGCAAGCCTTGTTGAAGGGCGTGGAATACGCGGGTTTTTCCTGCCTGGACGACACACTGACCGCTTTGCTGACCCAGACGGGTGTCGACGGCAAGGACGTGGTGCAACTGGGCTGCAACAACGGCCGCGAAAGTCTGTCGCTGTTTGCCTTGGGTGCGCGCAGCGTGGTGGGCGTCGACCAGTCTGAAGCATTTCTCGGGCAGGCACGGGAACTGGCGTCCCGCTCGCCCCATGCGCCGCAATTCATCGAAGCGGACATTCACCACTTGCCGGCCGGACTGCAGGAGCGCTTTGACCTGGCGTTGATCACCATCGGTGTCTTGAACTGGATGCCGGACATCGGTGAATTCTTGCGCCATGTGGCGCGTACGCTGAAGCCGGGTGGGGCGCTGGTGGTGTATGAAACTCACCCGTTCCTGGAAATGTTCGACCCCGAGGCAGCCGATCCTTATCGTCTGGCCAGTTCATACTTCCGTCGCGAACCGTTCGTGCAGCACGAACCGATCGTCTACGAAGGCAAGGTCGAACAGCCGTCGGCGGCGTCCTACTGGTTCGTCCACACCCTGGGCGATCTCTTCAGCGCCGCCATTGCGGCAGGGTTGCAGATCCGTCACTTCAAGGAGTACCCGCACTCCAACCGTGAAGAATGCTATGACCGCTATCAACAGCAGGTGGCGCAGTTGCCGTTGTGTTTTACGTGGGTGGTGGTGAAGAGCTGAGGGATGTGTAGCTCGGACTGACACATATCCGGTTTTTTGGTAACGGCGGCTTATGGTTTCGCCCTTACGGCGAGTCCCTTTTGTCAAACGACACAAAAGGAACCAAAAAGTCTCGCCCCTTACGTACGGCCCCTCGCTAAGGCTCGGGGTTCCTTCGCTCCGGTATTCATCCGGGGGCATTGCCCTCCGGTCGGCTTCGCGCGACCTACATGCAATGAGTTCGACTGCGTCGAACGGCGCTGCGCGCCCATCCCCGGATGAACACCTCCACTCAGCCTGCCGAGGGGGCGGGTGGATCAAGATCAAGAGCTGCAGGCGAGCTAACGCTCGACCTGATGAGTGGTGAGAAGCGTGGGTGTACGCCGCTCTGCCTTTGCTTTTTTGTGGGAGCGGCGGTGCGGCGATCCGACTTGCTCGCGAATGCGGTTGATCATTCAGCATCTCTGTTGGCTGACACTCCGCTTTCGCGAGCAAGCTCGCTCCCACATTATTTGACCAGTGTCGGGCGCAAAATCCGTGTACAACCACGTCCCCTGTGGGAGCGAGCTTGCTCGCGATGACGACCTGTCAGCTAACTCAATTCTCAAAGGCGAACGAACCCCGCAAACAGGCCGGCCGGTAGGCCGCCTCGCTTTGGCTTTGGCTTTGGCTTTTGATCTTCTTGCCCCCTCGTGAGGCCGAGTGGAGGTTCTGCGCAGTGGGCAACCCGGCATGGATGCCGGGTTAGCCGCCGCCGGCCATGGATGGCCGATGGCGGCGGGCCCACGGAGCAGGACCGGAGCGAGGGCATGCCGAGCCTTGGCGAGGCACCGAACGTCAGGGGCAAGAGCCCTTGGTTACTTGGGGCTTTTCCAAGTAACCCGCCGTAAGGGCGGAACCATAAGCCGCCGTTACCAAAGAAACGGATATGTACACCATCAAAACAGATGCGCCTGACACAAAGCCATCGTCGGAACGCCGCCCGGAGCAAGCCCGCTCCCACAGCGATTGCGGATTACTCCAGAACGCCCTGTGCGCGGTGAGGCGCAGCATCGCCCGCAGCGGTATAGGCCACCCGCGGCACCCCCGGCAAACGCTGCTCCAGCAAAGCACTCAAGGACTCTCCCGGCTCCAGGTAGGCATCGCCGAAGTCGGCGCCGAGCTGGTTCGGGTGGGCGACGATTTCCAGCAGTCCGTCGGGTGGCGGCTCGGCGTTGCGCAGGTCCACCGGGGTGCACACGTAGTCGGCGGTGGCACCGGCCAGGTTGCTCAGGCGACGGTTGAGCAGGTCCTTGAACACGCGCTTGGGCAGGCTGAGGTTTTGCCCCAGGTTGCGCGCCAGACGTACCGGTACCCCCTGGCGGGCGGCGAAGCGCGCGACGATCTCGCCGATCGGCCAGATGTTGTGCACGTGTTGATGGGAGTCCAGGTGGCTGGGGCGCAGGCCGTTGTCCAGGCAACGCTGCCACTGGGCTTCGAGTTCTTCGAGCACGGCGTGGCGATCGCGGCGCCCGAGCCAGAGGCGGGTGCGGGGCAGGTTGAGGTCGAACACGCCGGCACCGTCGCAAAACGTCGGACGCTGCACAATGCTCTGGCTCAACGGCCGGCCGTAGGTCAGGTTGAAGTGCAGGCCGATGCGGCCTTCGAGCAACGGGTGCCGGGCCAGGACGCAGGCCGCTTCGAACGCCGGCATGTTGGCCATGGCGGTGGCGGAGCTGATGAGCCCGGCCTGGAACGCGCCCAGGATCACCGCGTTTTCGCAGGCACTGAGGCCGAAGTCGTCAGCGTTGACTATCACTTGCCGAGGCATGTTCACCCTCCTTGAGTTTTTCCGTAGGCGCAGGCGCTTTGATAGCAGGTGCCGCGACGGGCGCCGGGGTGGCGACTGCGGCCGCGGCGCGTCGGGCGCGCCATTGCTGCAATCGGGGTTTGAAGCGTTGCCAGACCCGCAAGGCCAGCCCCAGCACCAGCCCGCCTGGACGCCAGGAGTAAAAACTCCAGCGCCAGTGTTCCAGTTGCCCGGTCATGCGTTCGTGCAGTTGATGGCTGGAGTTTTCCAGGCTGACCCGCGACGCATCGATCCACTGCCAGTTGTCTTCCAGGCCCCAGCGAATCCACTCTTCGAGCAGCACCCGGCCGCTGCCCAGGTCGGCATATTGCGGCAGGAACGCCAGGTTGTAGTCGTACAGTCGGCCCTGCTCCAGCAAACCGAGGCGATAGCTGATGCAGCGCCCCTCCAGTTCCAGCAGCACCACGCGCACCAGGCCTCGGGCCGCCAGGGCGGTGAAGGCGCGGTCCATCCACTGGCGATGGCGCGCATCGGCAAAGATCCCGACCCCTTCATCGCCTTTCCAGCTCACCGCTTCGACTTCACTGATTTCCTGCAACAGCGGCCCCATGGTCAGGGAGTCGGGGGTAATCCGCCGCACCTGGGCACCGCACGCGGCGATGCGTTTGCGCGCGCGGCGCAGTTTGTAGCGCGGGTCGCCGGAGACTTCCTGGTGGTCGGCCTCGCTGATCAGGTGCACCGGCACTCGACAGCTGAGGCGTAGTTCGGCGGTTGAACTCAGTGCCTGCCACGGCGCCAGGGCCTGTGCCTGGGCCGTGGAGCCGGCCAGTTCGTTGAGTTGCAGCACGGCATGGGGCAGGTGTTGACGGATCTGCATCAGCGCCTTGCGTAAATTGTCGTCGTCCAGCCTCGTCAGCAGTGCGAGGCGGTCGGCGAGGGGATAGCCCAAATGATGCAGGACCCGAAACGGCAAACGCGCAAAGCGCTCCACGGACGCCACCAGCGGCAGGCACAGCGCCAGTTCTTCACCCTGCCAGCCGAGCAGCACGTGCAACTGCTCGCCGGGTTTGAGTGCCAGTTCCGAGGCGTACAGCCAGGCCAGGGTGTTGAACGGCGTGTGGTCCGTTACGCGCAGGCGCAACGCTTCGTAAGCCGCTATCGGAAAGTCGTCGGTGCACAGCGAAGTGCGCCATTCGAATCGTGCAGACATAGGGTCAGCTCGCCTCGGCTGGAACAGGAGAGGGTGCCGGTTTGCGCAAGGCATCCAGGCGTGAACCGCTGTAGCGGGTTTCGCGGAAGAAACGCCAGCCGAACAGGTGGTAGATGTTCATGATCCGTCCCTGCTCGCGATACCCCATGCGCATGTGCAGCTTGAGCGCGGGAATGTTGTGGGACTCGCAGATATCCACCACTTTGTTGCAGCCCTGATCAGCCATGGCTTTCCACAGGTTCAGCTGGAAATCGACCGACAGCGTGGTGCCCCGGTAGGCAGGAATCTGTTCGAGAGCGAACTCGAAGAACTCACCTGGCTTCACCGGGAACATGCAGCCGTAGTAATGACGGTCGAAATAATCGCGTGTGCTGCCCCAGATAAAGGCTACGGTATCGCCGTTTTCATCCAGGTACATGTGCCCGGTGTACCCTTCGGACGCCAACTCGGCCATGGTGCCCACGCGATCGCCGAAGTGTTTGGCGAACGCCACGGCGTTCTGTGGGGTGATGGTTTCCAGTCGCAGCGGTGTATAGGGCCGCAGCTTGTGTGGCGGTACCGGGCTCACCAGATCGCGCTCCATCCACAACAGTTCCTCGTGGAAAAATACGTAGTGTTTCCACAACTTGCCGACGGTGGCGGGCAGGCCTTTTTGCATGATGTGATCACTGAGTTTTTTCAGAGCATTCATGTTTTTGACTCCTGACGGTGTTGGCCGTGAGTGGAGTGACTCAATGCGCGACGAATCGTCCACGCGGTAAAAAATCAATGACGTTCATGAGGTGCTCCAGCTGAGGGCAAACAGGGTTTCTCCTGGTAAATCGAAGCTGATGCGACCCTCCAGGCATTTGAAAGATGCGTCGCGACTGCGGTTGTCGGCGCCGAAATAGCGCAATGATCCCTGGGTCAATGGACATTGCGCGCCAGCCAGGCTCACACGCTGCAAGCGCGAGCCTTTGTTGACGCCCAGCAGGCTGCGTTGGTGCCCGGCAGACATGGCCAGCACGTCAACCTCGAAGGCGTCGTTCTCCAGGCGCATGACATCGTGTAGCCAATGCTGGCGGATAAATTGCTGCGCCAGGCCCACGGGCTTGAGCTCGAATTCATCCGCGCCGAGCATGCGCAACATGCCCTTGGGATACTCAGGTTCGTCGGCGGCCTGGAACCAGCCGAGCATGTCGAGCAGGCCGTCCTGGGAAGTATTGATGATGACCGAGGCCCACCATAACGAGGCGTAGTGGGTTTCCTGATCGTAGGGGCTGAGGCTGGCCCCGCTGGACATGTTGGTCTGGTCCAGCAACAAGGCTTTGCGCGGTCGTCCCTGGGCGTCGAGCCCCACCAGTTCTGCCGCTTTGCGTACGCTATCGCGGTAGACACGGGTCGCCAGCAGGTCGCGGACCATCCATTCGTGCCAGGCCAGCGCATCGATCTTGTCGCCGGACTCGGCCAGCAAGCGTCGGGCCCAGTCGATGCCGCGCTTGTCGGCGGCATGCTCGATGAACGGGCCATTGACGAACCGGGAGCTGGCCGGCATGGCGATGCGGACGCCGGCTTTGGCGTTGTCCGGGTTGCTGCGCACTTGCCAGGCCATGCTATTGAAGAGGCGCTGGTAGCTGGCGTAGTCCGGGTAGTTGAGGTTCGGTTCGTCGGCAAAGCCGATGTAGTGCGTGCCCTTGCCGCCAAGTGCGCGTGTGGCGGCGAGCCAGGCGTCGAGGCCGGCGTTGCTGGTGGTGTCGGCGCGCAGGTCGGCCCGGCGCTGACGGCCGGCCAGCAGGGTGATGTCCTGAGTGATGCCCAAGCGATCCTGATACAGCCGGCGGAACACGTCTTCGTAATGCGGCCGCGTCGCCATGATGTCGACCAGGCTGTAATAGGTTCCGGCCTGTGGTTGCAGGGCATCGAGCACGGCGAAACTGGAATCCGGCAGTCGCGCATAGGGCAGGGCGATACCCAGGTTCGGGGTCTTGCCGAGCACGTCGTTGTGCAGCGTCAGCCGGGTCTGGCCTTCGTCTTCGCGCAAGGGTTTGAGCTGTTGCGGGTTCTGGGCGAACAGGTTGGCCGTGCCGTCGAGCCAGAATGCGACCTTGCCGCTACCGCGCAGGTGCAGGCGCCAGACTTGATCGGTGGTGGCAACGGGCAACTCGACTTTGTCGAACTGCCAATAGGCGGGGTAAGGCTTTAGAGACAGTGAAAGTTGTTGGCCGTCACTCACGCGCTGCGCTTGCAACGCGCCGACGCCGCCGTGGAATTTACCGGCCAGCACCGCGTGCTCACCGGCCGCGACCTTGAAATACAACTCGTCACCGTCCCGGGGCTCGACGCTGAAATGCACCTTGGCCGGGGCGAACAGTGCGACGGTGTGGTCGTCGTGCTCAACCGTATAACGGCGGAAGCTGTAGCCAGGAATTTCCAGTCGATAACTGGCGGCGCCCGGCGCCAGGTTCCAGCGTTGACTACCGCGGGGCTCATTGGCGGCAATCAGTCGTTCGCTCTGGAGTTTGCCCTGGCCGTCGAGCAGGTACAGGTGTTCTTCGTTGGCTTCAGCCTGCCACACCGGGGTCCAGAGCACGGTCAGGGTGTCGGGGCGGTCCGTTTGCAGGTACAGGCTGCCGTCGCGGATATCGGCCCAACGCATGGGCGCTGCTTCGGCGCTCAGCCCGAGGCCGAGACTCACCAGCAATAACAGGTGTTTCATGCCGACTTCCGTTGCAACATCAGCAGCATCGGCGCGATGTCGCCGGGCAGGACGATGAGCGTTTGCCAGACCGGCACGTGGCTCAACCGGCAATACACCACCAACAGCGCCACGGTCACGGCCAGGTACGCGATAGAGGACGCCGCTGCTGCGCCGACGATGCCGTAGGTCGGGATCAGCAGCACATTAAGCGCCAGGTTGAGCAGGGCGCTGAGGCCCATCAACAACGAAATCGTGCCGGGCCGGTTTTTGCCCAGCAGGTCCAGGCGCAGAATGCTCATGTAGCACAGACCCAACAGGCCTGGCAGCAACGCCAGCAACGCAGGATATGCAGGCTGATAGGCCTCGCCAAACAGCGTCACGATCAACCATTCACCGACCACTGCCATGCTCAGGCAAGCGCCGAGCATCACCGTAGCAGTCAAGCGCAAGGCCAGAGGCGTGACTTTTTCGATGCCTGCTTCCTGTTGCAGCAGGCGCTTCATCAGCGGCGTGGTCACTGCTTCCGGAACGATCAGCAGCAACTCGGCGGCCGCGCTGGCCATGGCGTAGTGACCCAGCGCCGTGGTGCCAAGCAGGGCGCCGATAAACAGGTAGTCGGAGCGCAGAATCACTTGCTGGAACAGCAGGTCTGGATGACTGCGGGCGCTGTAGCGCAGCAGTTCGTTCTGACTGGCGCGGTCCCATTGCAGGCTCAGCGGATGCTCGCGCTTGAGCCACACCCAACCGGCCAGCACCACCAGGCTGATCCCCGTCAGCCAACTGATCAGCGCCGCTTCCAGGGCCGCGCTTTTCCACATCCAGAACAGGGCAAGGAACACCAGCAGCGGCGCCAGCGACTCGATCAGGCGCAAGGCATTGAAGGCGATCACGCCGCCTGAGGCGTTGTGCAGGGTCAGCAAACCGCTTTTGAGCACGGTCAGCGGCACCGCCAGCAGCAACAGCCAGGCGAGCAGGCCCAATTGCGTGGTGATGTCCAGTTCACTGCCGAACTCGCGGGTCAGCGCCACCACCAGCAAGGTCAGCAACGCCGCCAGCAGACAACCGAACAGCAGCACCTGGCTGAGCAGCAAGCCCATCGGTCGTTGCTTGGCCGCCTGGTAGCCCACCGCTGAATTCAAGCCGCCGCTGGTGGCAGCGCTGATCAGGTCGGGCAGGGCGCTGAGCAAGGCAAACAAGCCCCGTTCGCTGGGGCCGAGAATCCGCGCCAGCAACACGTTGCGCAGCAAACGCAGGGCGATCATCGCCAGTTTGGTGCCCATGCTCAGGGCCAGGTGCCTGAGGTAGTTGTTGCGGCTCATGGACGTGCCCCACGGTAAATGCGCCAGGACAGCAACCCGGGATTGCGCGCGGTACGCTGGCTGACGCCGAAGCGTGGCAGGGCCAGTGGATCTTCGGTTCCTCGATAAATGCCGGTGCCGGTGCCCAGGGCAAACGGGAAGTCATGCCTGGCCACCTGTTGGCGCACCCGCGCATCGTTGTCGCCATTGGGGTAGCAGTAAACCGGCAACGGCTGGTTGCAGCCGTGGAGCAGCGCCTCGCGACTGCGGCTCAGTTCTTCATCCAGGCGTTGATCGTCGAGACCGGTGAGGATGGCGTGGCTGGCACCGTGGGGGCCGAAGCGCACCAGGCCGGACGCTTCCAGGTGGCGCACTTGCTGCCAGTCCAGCGCCTGGGGCAACGACTCTTGCGGGCAGGCGTCGGTCAGGCGATTGAGGTCCAGCGGCGACAGGGTTTTCAGGCTCTGCAAAAAGTTCAGCAACGCCAGGCTGCGGCGTTGCGGATCCGGGTCATCGCACAGTGGCGGCAACGGGCGCCCAAGTTGCTGTTGGCATTCGATCAGGTGCCGGCGTGCCTGTTCGCCATGACTGTTCCACAGGGTTTCGCCGATGCTTTCCCACCAGAAGCGCTGGCGGCTGCCAATGAAATCGGTGGACAGAAAGATGCTCGCCGGCACCTGGTGTTTTTGCAGCAGCGGGAACGCGTTCACCGCGTTGTCGCGCCAGCCGTCGTCGAAGGTCAACGCCACTTTCGGCCGCTCCGAGCGCGCAGCCGGTTGCAGAATGTCCATCAGCGGTACGCAGTCGAAGTGTTTTTTCAACCACACCAGCAGATGTTCAAACGCCTTTGGCCCGACACACAGTTCATTGCGATGGGGCAGATCGGCGGCCTGGTCGCTGGCCAGCACCCGGTGCAGCATCAGGATCACCCCGGCGCCGTGCAGTTGATTGCGCCCGACCGGAGAGTTGAGGTACAGCCAGCCACTGGTGCGTTTTAACAGTTGTTTGATCGCCACGGCACGCGCCTCTCATCGATTTTGCTCGGGGTTCCACTGGGCGTAACGCTGACCGCGCAGGAACTGCCACAGGCCGATGCTCATCCCGGCAAGGGTCACCAGGAGGAACGCGGCGAGGCGAAAGGGTTTGGGCAAGCGGTGTTGCGAATCCAGCAGGCCGGCAATGGCCGCCGTGTAACCGAGCAGTTGAGCGATCAGGCTCAGGCGATAAAAGCCGTGATCCTCCCACAGCCAGAAGTTGCTCAGCAGCAATGGCAGCAACAGGATCGGCGCCAGACGCCGGATCAGCTTGTGGCTGATCAAGGCAATCGCATACAGGCCATGGGTCAGCGGATTAAGCAGCTCCCGGCGCTGGGCCAGGCTTTGCAAACCACCCACTGTGACCCGCTGGCGGCGACGGAATTGCTTGTCGGCTTCGTCCACACCCTGGTCGATTACCCGGGCCTGGGGCACGTAGACAATCCGCTTGAACGCCACTGGCGCGCAGGTGCTGATAAAGAAATCGTCGTTGACCTCCGCTGGCACGCTCTGGAACAACTCGCGGCGCAGGGCGAGCAATGCGCCATCGGCGGAGACCATGCAGCCGGTGCGATTTTCCACGTAGCGCAGCCAGCCTTCGTAATGCCGATACAGGCTGTCGCCCACGCTCAAGCCCTTGCCGGTCACCGGGATCACCATATGCCCGGCGCAACCACCGACCTGCGGGTCGTTGAGCGGCGCGAGCAAATGGCCGAGGGTGTCGGTGGACCATTGGTTGTCGGCGTCGGTGAACACCAGGATCGCACCGCTGCTGATCGCGACCGCGGCATTGAGCGTCGCCGCCTTGCCCTGGCGGGGCAGGTCGAGCACGGTGATGCGCGGGTCATTGACCTTGTGTGCACAGGCCACGGTGTCGTCGGTCGAGCCGTCACTGGCCAGGATGATGTGCAGCGAGCGGGCCTGATAATCCTGGGCCAGCACGGTGCGCAGTTTTTCTTCGATATGCCGCGCTTCGTTGTGTGCGGCAATCACAATGCTCACGTCCATCGGTTGTGCCGGTCCATGGCGCGGTGCCGGGTAAAACGGTGCCAGCAACGTCAATAACAGGGGATAACCGAGGTAGGCGTAAACCGGTAGCAACAGGCACAACCAGAAAATGAATTCAGCCACGGGCGGGCCTCCTGGCATTCCAATGACAAAGGCTGAGGACGAACCCGGCACCCGCCAGGTGCAGGCGCACCCAGTGCAGGCCCCAGAGTTGCAGGGTCAGGAGCGGGTCGCGGTGCCTGGCACTCTGACGCAGGCTCAGTGCCAGGGCGGGCAGGACGGTCAGCAGCAGCATCAGCACCGAATGATGGGGGAAACCGTCGAACAGGGCGGAAATGGCCATGAAATCGATCACCCAGGCGGCAATCGACAGCAGCGGAAAGCGCAGCAAGCGCAGGCTCGGGCCATGGGTGCGCAGCAGTTGCAGGTGACTGCCCTGGCGCCATAATTCCTTGCCCATCCATTCCCGCCAACTGCCTTCGTAACCCCAATGCAGCGCCACGCTTTGGTTGACCGAGCGCAGCTTGGCACCGGCGTCGACCAGGCGCATGGTCAGTTCCTTGTCCTCGCCGGTGCGCAGTTGTTCATTGAAACCACCGACCTTGTCGAACCAGCGACGGCGCATCAGCAGGTTGCAAGTGGGCAGCCATTGCGCGACATGCAGCGGCTGCGTATCGGGGCGCAAGGTGCGGCGCTGCCAGGCGTCGGCGTACCACGGCGCTTCGGCCGGGGTGTGCAGGTCAAGACCGATGACATCGGCCTGGCCGCTGGACTCGAGGTCGAACAACAGCTTGAGCCAGTTCTCGGGCATCTCGACGTCGGCATCGATAAAGGCCAGCCATTCACCGCTGGCGATCGCCGCTCCGCGATTGCGCAATGCACCGATGAGCAGGCCGGGCAGGACCAGAACCTGGGCGCCGAACTGCCGGGCAATGTCCGGGCCCTGGTCGTCGGAGCCGTTGTCGAGCACGATCAACTCGCATTCGACATTGGCCGCCTCGGCGGCATGTCGTGCCGCGAGCAGGGTCCGGGCGATGTGCTGCTCCTCGTTGTACATCGGGATGATGATACTGATGCGGTTCATGCCTTGACCTCTTTCAGCGGGGCTTCTTCGGCTTTCGTGCGCAGCACGCCGGTCAACGCGAGCATGATCCACAGGTACTTGTGGTTTGGTGCGCTGAGGAACATCAGGAACAACGTCAACGACAGAAAGCTCATGCTCAGGTGGGTCATCAGATCGGCCTGATGCCCGTCTCCTCGCAACAGCCAGATGCGGCGGGCGCGAATCAGGTTGTACAACCCCAAGGCCAGCATGCCGACGAACATCAGGCCGGCGGGAATCCCCAGTTCACTGAAGATCTCCAGGTAGGTGTTGTGGGCGCGACGGTACAGGTCATCGGTCTTGCCGCTGACGGAAAAGGTCTTGGCATAACCGGTGGTGGCGTAGTGCAGCGGGAACGTGCCGGGGCCGGTGCCGAGCAAGGGGTTCTCGGCGATCATGGCGCTGCCGACCACAATGTAGGAGGCGCGACGGCCCAGGGACGCGTCCTGACTCTTGGCCCCGGAGCTGAGGATGCTCAGCGACTGGATGCGCGCCACGTAACTTGCCGGCATCGCATAGAGCCCAAGCGCAATCACAATCGTCAGGCCGAGCATGGCAAAGCCCAGGTGGCGTGGACGAATATGTGGTAACTGCGCGCGATAGTGCCACGTGCCGATCAACAGGCTGAGGAGCAACACCACCAGCCCCGAACGGGATTCAGTCTTGGTCATGCCGGCCAGCAGCACGAGGGCACAGGCCCCCCAGAACAACCGGTGCAACCGGTTCGGGCTGCGGACCACCAGCAACAACGCCATGGGCACGGCGAAGGCGATCATCAGGGCAAAGTCGTTCGGGTCATTGAGCATCCCGGACGCACGGCCTTCGTCCTGGTATCTGGCTGAGAACATCGCCATGGCGCAGGTCACCGCGACACTGATGGCAACCAGTTTGGCGAAGATGTCGAGGTTCAACTCACGCCCGACCAGCAGGGTGATGACAAACAGGATCAGGCCGACGCTCAATTCGCGCAGGTGGCCCAGGGACATGTCCATGTTGTCGGTGTTCAACAGGCTGAGCAGGTACAGCACCATGAACCCGACCAGGAAACGCCAGATATTGCTGCGCAGGCGCTCGGACGGCAGTTGGTGAATCGCCAGTTGCAGCATCAGGATCAGCGCCAGCGAGGCCCCGAGGAACTTGGAGCCCGATAATGCGCTGTCCTTGAACAGGCCCTCGAAAGGCAGGATGGCGACAATGCCCAGCAGGCCCCAGGTCGGCTTGCGGTACAGCACCGCGACACCCACCAGGCCCAGCACCGCTCCCGGCGCCAGATACGGATAAGGGCTGGCCAGCAATCCGAGGCAGACCAGGCCGAGCAGGCTGACGATCGAGAGCGGAACAATCACGCGCGTGCCTCCCGTGCAGTGCGGATGTAAAGCTGCGACCAGCGTTCGGCCAGGACCTTGAGGTCGTAGCGATCCCGTTGTGTACGTTTTGCGTTGTCGATCAACTCGCCGGCCAGGGCCGGGTCATCCAGCAGCGCGCCGATCTGGCGGGCGAGGGCGGTGCTGTCGGTGGGCGCGGCGAGCAGGCCGTTGTGGCGGTCCTGCAAGACATCGGGAATCCCGCCGACACCGAAGGCCACCACCGGCACCCCGGCCTGCATCGCTTCGAGCAGAATCATCGGCGTGCCTTCGGTGCGCGAGCTGATCACCAACGCATCGAGTTGTCGCCACCAGACGCGCATGTCGGTCTGGTAGCCCGGCAGCGTGATACGCGTCTGCAATCGCGCTTCGTCTATGCGCGTCTGCAGGCTTTCGCGCTCCGGCCCGTCGCCGAGCATCACCGCGTCCAGTTGCGGGTACTGCTGACACAACGGGATCAGCGCATCGAGAAACAGGTCAGGGCCTTTTTCGCTACTCAGGCGCCCGACGTAACCGGCCAGCCAGCGTTGACGCTCGCCACTGTGCGGCGGCAAGTCGTGGGCCGCCGGCAGGCCGTTGGGGATCACCTGCAACTTGTCCGTGCGCACATTGGCCTGGCGGTGCAGCGCCGCAATGCTTTCGGCGACACACACCACCCGGTTCACCGAGGCCGTGCGGCACAGTTGCAGGCTCAGCCAGGTGTAGAACTTCTGCTTGCGACTGCGCGGGGTGAAGCCGTGCTGGGTGATCACCAGTGGCAGGCGCAACAGCGTGGCGCCGACCCAGCCGAACAACAGGCCCTTGAAGTTGTGCGTATTGATCAATGGCCGCTGGTCCCGTCGCTGGCGCAAATGCCCAAGCAATGCGCCCAGGCCTGCACAGCCGAGGCAATCGACACCGGCCTCGCGAAATCGCGCGATCAGTTCTGGCGGCGCATCGAGAAACAGCACCTGGTGCTGCCCCGGCGTCGCCAGGCAATGATCCAGCAGCATCCGCTCGGCCCCATAGAAGCCGCCGCTGCTGAGCAAATGAATGATCGGCAGGTCGTGGGTGGTGCCGAGCGGCGCGTTCAATTGCGCACCCAATGCAAGAGGGCCGGTACGCTCCAGTTCTTGTGCGGATTGTTCGGCAGGGTGCTTTGATCATTGATCACCAGCAGCACCGGCAAGCCCAGTTCATGGGTGATTTGCGCAGGGTGCTTGAAGCGGTGGTCGAAGAACTCACGCACATAGACCAGGGCAATCGCCAGCAGTAAACCGGTGAACAGGCCGAACGGAATGATCAGCATCGGCTTGGGGAACGCCGCTTCGGTCGGTTCGAACGGCGGGCTGAGTACCCGTGCGTTGGACAGGTCGTTGTCCAGCGCGCGTGCGGTGCTGCTTTCGGCGAAGCGCTGGGCATAGGTGCCGAACGCCTTGTGCAGCGCGTTGATTTCGGTGTCCATCTGCCGCAGCTTGCTGCGGGTTTCCTGCAACTGGTGAATGCGATTCTTGAACTCGGCAATGCGCGCGGTTTTCTGGTCGATGACCGAGCTGAGCGTCGCCAGGTCGCTGGTGCGCTCCTGAATCCGGTTGCTGACAATCTTCAGGAATTGCCCACGGGCCCGGATGATTTGCTCGCGGGCCCTTTGCATCGGCTCACTGCCGGGCTGAAAGACCGCCAGGTCGTCCATGTAGCGGCTGACCAGGGTCGTCAGTTGCTCACCCAGTTGCTTGATCTCGCGGTCTTCGAAAGCGACGCTGTCGACCGTGGTGGTGAAGGTGTAGGGGAAGGTGTAGTCGGTGATTCTGGCGTTGTTGGCGGTCGCCAGGCTGGTTTTCAGGTAATCGAGCCAGCGCTGGCTTTGCAGCAGTCGGTCCTGATACAGGTTGAGCGCCTGCTCCTCGGTGTTGATCGCGTTGAGGCGGAACGTGATTTCTTCCTTGGGGTCGGACGAACCGATGCTTTCGAGCAAGGCCAGGCGATTGGCTTCAAGGCCATCGAGACGCACCTGGTACTGCAATTTTTTGGTCTCGTAGAAGCTCTGCGGCAGGTCGACCGATTGCATTTCCTGGCGGATGACCAGGTAGTTTTGCAGCAGGGCGGTGACGAATCGGGTGCCCTGGGCCGGGTCAGGGAAGCTGTAGACGATCGAGATCACGTTGGAGCCCGGTAAGGTTTCAACCTTGAGGGCATTGGACGCTTGCTGCGTGAGGGCATCGAGCACGGTGTCGCGTACCGGATCGGTCTGCAGCCCGAGCAGACTGCGAACCGGGTTGACCACGTGCTCGCGAACGGGATTGGTGACAAACCGTTTGAGCGGCTGCACCAGCAGCTTGTTGAAGGCGCTCACGGGGAGCGTGTACTCACCCTTTTCGCGCAACTCGCTGATGGTCTGGCGGATCAAGGCCGGCGAGCGCAGGATATTGCTCTCGGTCTCCATGTCCGCCAGTGACGGCGGAATGAAGGAAGCGTTTTCCTGATTGAGGGTGCTGGTGGCATCCCCCTGGGAGATTTTCTTGGACTGCACGATCACCTGGGCGGTGATATCGAAACTCTGCTTGAGCAACAGCGGCAAGACCACGGCGATCACGGCAAAGACCAGGAAGACTCGCTTCACCAACTGCCTGTTGGCGAAGAAGATCCTGAAGAACTCATGCAGGTAGTTTTCCTTTGGATTCATGTGGGTACCTGAGAGTTAGTTGCTGCTGTCGTCTTTGTTGTCGACGCGGTAGCTGAAGCTGAGGCCCATGCCCTGGAACAACACGACGTCCGCCAGTTGCCGCGCGAGCTCACCGGCGCTGGCCAGTTTGGTCTTGGGCACGTACAGCATGTCGTCCGCTTGCAGGTAGGCGATCTGGGAGGCGTCGCCGGACAAGGCTTTTTCCACGTCGTAACGATGCGCGACCACCTGGTTGCCGTTGCGCCGCATGATCATCACCGAGTCCAGGCGTGCCTTGACGTTGGAACCACGGGCCATGGTCAGGGCTTCGAGCACCGACACCGGGCGGCGGATCGGATAGGCGCCCGGCTGGCCGACTTCACCCAGTACATAGATTTCGTTGCCGGCGGTGGACTTGAGCAGCACGTCCACGGTCATGCGCCCCGGCAGGGTGGCATAGCGTTTATTGAGGTAGGCCTGCAGTTGGTTGACGGTCATGCCTTGCAGCGCTACGGCACCGATTTCCGGGAAGCTGGCGTAGCCGTCGGTGCCCACGGTGATTTCCCGGCTCATGCCGGTGGCGGGGTGGTTGAGCACGGACTTGAGGTTCCATTCATTGGCCAGCGGGCTCACCACCATCACTGACAGCTGATTGCGGTTGGGCTGGAACAGCTGTTTGCGATCGTAGGCGCGCTGAATCGCGTCCCGTGCTTCATCGCGGGTCAGGCCCTCGATTTTCACCGAGGTGTGGGCCCCCGGCAGTTCGATGGTGCCATCGGGCAGCACCAACTGGTTGCCGTTGAACTGGCTGGCGGCGGTGAAGTTCAGCGCGATCGTGTCCCCGGACTGCACGCGATAGGCGGCCGAGCCACTGGTGCTGATGTGGAAGATCACGTCCAGCACATCCTGTGGGCGCAGGGTCTGCTCGACCTTGGGTACGTCGGTGGCCTGGGCGTTGGCCGGTGGGGCCGTGAGGATTTGCACCGGCATGCTTTGTGATTCGTCGGAGGAAGTGCTGGAGCAACCTGCAAGGGGCAGCAACAGCAGGACAAGCATCTTGGCGTTCATGGCGTCATCCTTGTCTGACTGCTCACAGGTTTTTGTACAGCCATTCGGGCATGTAGTACTTGCGTCGGTTGAACACGCTGCCGACCAGCTTCGCTCCCGCCTGGCTCAGGCGCTGGACCGCAGCCTGGGCCACTTCCCAGCGGGTGTCTTCCGCGGGCACGACCAGGACCACACCGTCCACCTGGGTGCTGATGACCAGGGTGTCTGAGGCCGAATACACCGCGTCGCCATCGATCACCACGAAGCGGTAGCGGATGCCGAGTTGATCGAGCAGCGGGCTCAGGAGTTCGGGTGTCAGGTGTTCGTTGCCACGGAAGTAGCGGCCGAATGGCAGAACGTGAAACGGCAGGCTGGAGACGTCCACCACGCAGTCCTGCAACAAGGGCGGGCTCTGGGTGTTGAACAACAAGTCGCGAAACCCCCGTTCCTTGCTCAGCCCCAACTGTTGCGTGAGGTTGGTCGCCGACTGGCTGGCATCCACCAGCAGCACCAGGCCGCTGCTCATCTTCGCCAGTTGACTGGCCAGCGCCAGGGCGCTGGTGGTGGTGCCTGCGCCGGGGTTGGCGGCGGTCAGTAAAAGGATCCGCAGGTTCTGGTCGAGTACGGTCGATGTCAGGTTGGACTCGCTCGGGCTGGCAATGCTGAGGCTTTTAGCCGTTGAACCGTCCATTTAACTCGCTCCGTGACCGCTGAACACTTTGAAGGGGGTTTTCAGCAGAATCTTCAAATCAAGCAGCAGGCTCTGCTGGGCGATGTAGGCGAGGTCCAATTCAACGCGCTGGTCGAAGTCGATATTGCTGCGCCCGGAGATTTGCCACAGGCCGGTCATGCCGGGGTAGATGCTCAGGCGCGCAAGGTGCTTGTCCTTGTAGCGGTAGGCGTTGAACGAAGTCGGCCTGGGGCCTACCAGGCGCATGTCGCCGGTCACCACGTTGAACAGGTTCGGCAGCTCGTCGAGACTGGTGCGCCGCAGGAAGCCGCCGATACCGGTGATGCGCGGGTCCTTGTCGATCTTGAAATCGATGGCGTCGGCGCCGTGCTTGTTCAGGTGCCGCAAGGACTCCTTGAGCTCCTCGGCGTTGACGACCATGGTGCGGAATTTGAACATGCCGAACAGGCGGCCACGGTAACCGGTGCGCTTCTGCACGAACATCACCGGCCCCGGGCTGGTGAGTTTGATGGCCAGCGCCAGCCCCAGCAGCACCGGCGAAATCAGCACCAGGATCAGCAGCGCGCCGAAGCCGGCCAGGACGCGGTTGGTGCGCGACAGGGTCCACGGCCGGCCACCTTCGCGACCGGTTATCCAGCCACAACCCTGCATGTGGATCGCGGCATCCATGCGCTTGCGTTGCTCGGGGTCCAGGCGCTTGTCCCTGCGCATACTGCTAAGTGGCACGCTTTTTTCGTGTTCAGACATAAATTCTCCGCAGAGTTCAGCCGTGTGCGGCATGGGCGACGCAGTCAGTAGTAAGTGCGGAACCAGGCAACGAAGCGCCCCAGCCCCTCGTCCAGCTCGATACGCGGTTGGAAATCGGTAGCGCGGGCCAGCTCGCTGGCATCGGCGCAGGTGTTGAGGACATCGCCGGGTTGCAGGGGCAGCAGTTCGACCCGGGCTTTTTGCCCCATGTGTTTTTCCAGCAATGCCAGATAATCCTTGAGCTCTACCGGGTGCTGGCCGCCGATGTTGAAAATCCGCCAGGGCGCCATGCTCGTGGCCGGGTCCGGTTGTTCGCGGTCCCATTGCTCATTGGCTTGCGGTGGGCGGTCGATCAGGCGTGTGATGCTCTCGATAATGTCGTCGATGTAGGTGAAGTCCCGCTGGTGCTCGCCGTAGTTGAACAGCTTCAGTGGCCGTTCTTCGGCGATAGCCCGGGCGAACTGGATCGGCGACATGTCAGGCCGTCCCCAGGGGCCGTACACCGTGAAGAAGCGCAGCCCGGTGCAGGGAATACCGAACAGGTGGCTGTAGCTGTGGGCCATCAGTTCGTTGGATTTCTTGGTAGCGGCGTATAGCGACAGGGGATGATCGACACCATCGCGCACCGAGTACGGAGTGTGCTGGTTGGCGCCATACACCGAACTGGACGAGGCGTAGATCAAATGCTTGACCGGGTGGTTGCGGCAGCTTTCGAGGATGTTCAGGAAGCCGCTCAAGTTGCTGTCCAGGTAGGCTCGGGGATTTTCCAGGGAGTAACGCACCCCGGCCTGGGCCGCGAGGTGGATCACGACCTCCGGTTGTTCCCTGGCAAACAGTGCCTCGATGGCCGGTGTATCGGCCAGGTCAACCGTTGAGAGCGGGAAAGGGCGTGCCTGCTCCTGCACCCAACGCACGCGATCGTGCTTGAGTTGCGGGTCGTAGTAGCTGTTGAAGTTGTCGAGGCCCAATACCTGGTGTCCATCGCGCAACAGTCGCAGTACGCAATGGGCACCAATAAAACCGGCCGCTCCGGTGACGAGAATCTTCATGGGCGTACGGCCTCGGGCACGATGTGGCGCAAGCCAATGCTGCTGTAGTGCAGGCCGGCGGCCGCCACCTGTTCCGGGCTGTACAGGTTGCGCCCGTCCACGATCACCCGTTTTCGCAGTTTGTTCGCCAGACTGTCGAAGTCGACCACGCGGAAGTTCTTCCACTCGGTGCAGATCACCAGGGCATCGGCGTCTTCGAGTGTGTCATCGCGGGTGGCGCACAGATGCAGGTCGTCGCGGTAACCGTAAATGCGCCGGCATTCGGACATGGCTTCCGGATCGTAGGCGTGCACGCTCGCACCTTCAGCCCAGAGTGCCTCCATCAGGTAACGGCTCGGTGCTTCGCGCATGTCATCGGTGTTGGGTTTGAACGCCAGGCCCCACACGGCGATGGACTGGCCGGCCAGTCCACCAGGAAATTGCGCCTTGAGTTTGCTGAACAGGATATGCCGCTGGTGATCGTTGACGTCGGTCACGCTGCGCAGCAACTTCAGGGGCATTCCGGCGTGTTCGGCGGTGTGCAGCAGAGCGCGCAGGTCCTTGGGGAAGCAGGAACCGCCGAAGCCGCAACCGGGGTAGATGAAGTGGTAACCGATGCGCGGGTCCGAACCGATGCCTTTGCGCACGGCTTCGATATCTGCTCCCAGCAACTCGGTGAGGTTGGCCAGTTCGTTCATGAAACTGATGCGCGTGGCCAGCATCGCGTTCGCCGCGTACTTGGTCAGCTCGGCGCTGCGATTGTCCATGAACATCAATTTGTCGTGGTTGCGGCAGAACGGTGCGTAGAGCTCGCTGATCTGGCTGCGGGCTTCATCGTCACCGGTGCCGACGATGATCCGGTCCGGGCGCATGCAATCGGCCAGGGCACTGCCTTCCTTGAGAAACTCCGGGTTGGACACCACCCGTACCTTCAGCGAACCTTTGCCGCGGCGCTGCAACTCTTCAATGGCGGTGGCACTGACCTGGTCCGCCGTGCCGACCGGCACCGTGGACTTGATGATCAGGGTGCGGTCGGCCTCCATGAAACCGGCAATCTGCCGGGCCACGTTCAGCACATGGCTGAGGTCGGCCGAACCGTCTTCGTCGGCGGGCGTACCGACGGCGATGAAGATCAGCTCGGCGTGCTCTACCGCATCGCTGGCCTGGGTGGTGAAGAGCAGGCGACCGGCCTTGATGTTTTCTTCAAGGGTGCCGGAAAGCCCCGGCTCACTGATCGGTGGCACGGCCTGTTGCAGTTGCCGGATCTTGTTCGGATCGATGTCGACACACAGGACACGATGTCCGACATCGGCCAGTGCCGCTGCTTGAATCAGGCCAACATAGCCCGTACCAAATACGCTCACGTCCATATTAGCGTGCCTCGTAAGACAGTGGAGAGTTGCAAAACAGGACTGTCAAAAGGGGTATAGACCAGCCTCGGCAAACCGTGTCAGCAAACCGGCGTGTTAAATTGGCAAGACACCCCCCAAAGTTGGGGCCATTGCCATCAAAGTCGCACCACCATTGGGTTTCTCCCCCGACATTGGCTGTTTGGCGAAAATCTCAAGAAAGCGACAAGCGGTCGTAAGCCTTGAAGTACAAGGGTTGTAGCTGCTTTAGTGTGTCAGGTTTGAGTCACCGAATTGATGACGTTTTTTAACAGTCTCCGACAGTTTTTACGCACAGATGGCGCAATGGCGGTGTTAAAAAATGTCTAACAATCTATGGGGCAAGTGCCTGTCGAGTCATAGCAAATTGCGTGGCTTTTTATCGACCTTGCCGGGTTCGCCAGGAGCCCGGTGCGCACCCCAGCCACCGCAGGCAGGCACGGTTGAAGCTTTGCACATCGCTGTAGCCCAGGCGGTCGGAAATCTCCACCAGCTCCAGGTCTGTCCCCTGCAAAAAGTCTTCGGCCCGGTAGCGGCGGTATTCGTCGAGCAACTCTGAAAAGCTCCAGCCCAACGCCTTCAAGCGTCGGGCGGCGGTGCGCTCGAGCAAATGCTGGGTGGTGCAGAATTGTTGCCAGTTGGCCTCGGCGAGGTCGCCGATCAAATGGTCGCAGACTTGCTCCAGCAAGGTCGGTTCGCTGTTGCGTCGGGTCTGCTCCAGCAGCTCGACCAGCGTGTGTTCCAGTTCATGATTGCCCGGCGTCAACGGGATGACGAACAGCTGTGGATCGAGGCGGATCGAGTGCTGCGCCTGCCCCCATTGCACCGCTGCGCGAAAGGCTTGTTGATGTTCCTGCGCATTGCTCGTGCAGGCACCGGCCAGCCCGACGCTCAGAACCGGATCACGCTCCAGGCCGCTGGCGAGAAATTTGCGCCGCAACATGCTGCACAGACTGATGAGGATGTAATCGGTGGTCGCCGCGCTGGTTTTCACGCTGCCGCGGTCGAGCAGACGCAATTCGACGCTGTCGTCGCCGCGCACGATCTGCGCCTGGAAGTGCCCGTTGAAAAACGGAAAGAAGCGCACGAAATACTGGCAGGCGCTGTCCAGCGAGTCGGCCACGTCGAACAGGTACGTCAGGCCATTGGTGGCGGTGGAAACGAAACGCCGGCCGGCCGCCAGGCCGATCAGCGGGTCGCCGGTCTGCTCCAGGGCAAACGCCCAGAAGCGCCGCGACATGAACAGCGGAATGCGCATGAATGGCGTGCGCAACTCGAACAGGCTGCGACGAAACAGGCCTTCGATGCTGCCCCGGTCCACGCCACGGGCCAGCAACTCTTCGATGGCCGGCAGCAGGGTCGGCGCGTAGAACGCATTGGGTATCGATCGATCGTGCAGTGGCTGATCGCTTTTTGTCATGTAGGGCTCACAGCTTGTTCCGGAACACTGGTTAGGCTGCCCGACGTTAAGCGATTTGCCGGAGCAAGACCATGCTTGATTTACGCCAGCTCGATTTGAACCTGTTGCTCGCCTTCGATGCGATTTACCAGCAGCGCAGCGTCACCCGTGCGGCCGAGGTAATGTGCCTGTCGCAACCGGCCATGAGCAATGCATTGCGTCGCCTGCGCGAACTGTGCGGCGACCCGCTGTTCATCAAGAGTCGCCTGGGTGTAACGCCGACACTGGTCGCCCATCGGCTGGCCGACTACGTGCGTGCCGCGCTCGAGTCGTTGCGCGATGGCTTGCGCATGATTCCCGCCGCGCGGCAGAACAATCCGCTGCTGCGCATCAGTTGTCTGGACTGCCTGCAACCGGTGTTGCTCGATGCCTTGCTCGAATCGCCCCACGCCGATTGGCAGGTGCGGTATTTCCAGCCCCGGCGCCGCGACGCCTTGCAGGACCTGGCCAGCGGCAAGCTGGATATCCTGATCGACCTCGACCAGCCACTGGCCGGGCTTGCCGGCCTGCACAAACAGGCATTGCCCGCCGACCATTACGTGTTCGCCTATGGCGCTGCGCTCAAGGAACCGCCGCGCACTCTGCAGGACTATCTGGAGCAGCCACAGATTCAGGTATCGAGCCGCCGCGACGGGCTCAGCCCGGTGGACTTGCAGCTTGGCTTGAAAGGCCTGCGCCGCAATGTGGCGATGAGCACCCAAAGCACCCTGGCCGCAAAGCTCATTGCCGACCGCCAGCCGTTCGGCATCAGCCTGCCAAGCCGGGTCGCCAGTGTGCTGGGCCTGCAACACGTGCCGCTGCCCCTGGACGAACCCGTGGAATTGAAATTGGCGCTGTACATCGAGTCGCGCTATCGCTTCGAGCGCAGCCGCGAGGAGGCGATGCACTGCCTGCTGCGCGCCCTCGGTGAGCCCCGGGCATTGCAGGCGCTGGCGCGGCGTGCGTGATTTCAAAGCTGTGACGACCCCTGTGGGAGCGGGCTTGCTCGCGAAAGCGGTGTGTCATTCAATAATGATGTCGACTGACACGGCCCCTTCGCGAGCAAGCCCGCTCCCACAGGGATTGCGGCGTTGCTGGCATGCCTTAATTCGACGCCAGCAAGCGCCGGTCAACCGTCAGCACCGCATCGACCATCGCCAGCGCGGCCGGTGTCAGGGAATGGCCGGCGCGGCTGACGATGCCGTAGTGCAATTGCAGGCCGGGGTCTTCCTTGGGCACGTCGGTAAATTCCAGCAGCCGGATCAGACCCTGGTCGACCAGTTCGGCCAAGGCCTCCACGGTGGCGATGCCCACCGCATCGGAGCGCATCACCACGCGGCGGATGGCGTCGAATTGCGCGCACTCCACGCTCGGGTTGAAGTCTGCCTCGCCCTGCACGTCGGCGAGGATCTTGCGGATCATCGGCGGTATTCGCGTGCCGACCACCGCGTAGTCGAGCAGGGCGCGTAGGGACAGGTTCTGCCGCTGCACCAAGGGGTGACCGACACGGCAAAAGAACCGCCCACGTCGAGGGCGCAATTGCTGAACCTGGTATTGCGGGTCGCCGGTGAAGTACCGCGCGTCGGCCACGAGGAATTCGATCTGCTGTTCACGAAGCCAGATCGCCAGTTGCTCCCAGTCGCCCTGATGGAAACTGATGCGGATCGCCGGATGAGCCTGGATGAATTCCGCCAGCGCCTCGGGCACCAGCACCTGGGCCGGATACGGGCCGCAACCGAAGTGCAACTCGCCACCGGTCAGGCCGTTGTATTGCGTCAGTTCGTTGTGCAAGGCCTGGCTACCGGCGAGCAGGCGCCGGGCATGTTGCAGCACCAGTTCACCCTGGCCAGTCAGGCGGAATTCGCGGCTGCTGCGTTCTACCAGCGCGCAGTCGAGGTCGCGCTCCAGGGTCTGGATGCTGCGACTGAAGGCGGGCTGGCTGAGGTTGATTGCCTCGGCGGCACGGCCGAAGTTGCGGTAATCGGCCAGGGCGACAAGGTGGCGGAGTTGTCTTAGGTCCATTATGCGTCTCCTGCATTCTGCGGATACTTTTAATGCATTGGATCGATAGCATAGAGACTGGCATAAGTACACGCCTGTCTTCTCGCCGTAACGTGCCATGACCCCTCAACTGTTCGTTTCCAGCGCCTTCACCCGCACCATTCTCAGCCATGCCCGGCAGTCTGGCCTGTGTCAGGACCAGCTGCTGCAACGGGCCGGCATCTGCCTGTCGTTGCTCGAAGGGCAGGACCTGCATGTGCCCGTGCACCTGGTTGAGCGCCTGTGGAGTGAATGCGAACGTGCGGGCGCGGGGGTGGCGTTTGGCTGCGAATTGGTCAACGGCATGGCGACCACCACGTTGCGGGGGTTGAACATTCTGCTGGACTCCGCCGCGACCTTGCGCGCGAGCCTGGCGTGTTTCACTGATTTCTTGCCACGGGTGACCAACTACGTAGTGGCGGAACTGGAGGAGGGTGACGGGCTGGTTCGTTTGCATTTGCGCAGTGTTGACCGGCAGCCGCATTTTTTCGGCCTCGATGCGGCGACCCTGACGTTGGTGCGTAACATTGCCCGGCGTTTGGGGCGAGCGCCGGCCGAGGTGTTTGTCGCGGTCCACCTGACGCCGCGACAGGCTGCCGGGCAGTGGTTGCGTAGCGTTGGTATCGAGGTGCTGGAGGGTTCACATCCGTGTTTGAGCTTGCCGGTGGCTAGCCTCGATGAGCCGTTGCTCGGGGCTAATGGGTTTTTGCATCAGAGTATGTTGCGGCACTGGCAGACTACGGCGGCGCAACATACTCGCAGTGACAGTCTGGAGTTGGCGCGGCATTGGTTGACGGCGGGGGATCAGCCGATCGAGCGGATTGCCGAGCGGTTGGGGTATCGGCAGCCGAGTAATTTTATTCGGGCGTTTCGTAAGCAGTTCGGGATTACGCCGAAGCAGTTTCGTCTGGGGTTGTAGTCTTGGTTGAGTACATATCCGTTGTTTAGGTAACGGCGGCTTATGGTTTCGCCCTTACGGCGAGTCCCTTTTGTCAAACGACACAAAAGGAACCAAAAGGTCTCGCCCCGAACGTCCGGCCCCTCGCTAAGGCTCGGGGTTCCTTCGCTCCGGCATTCATCCGGGGGCATCGCCTCCGGTCGGCTTCGCTCGACCTCCTCTCGATGTGTTCGGCTGCGCCGAACGGCGCTGCGCGCCTGCCCCCGGATGAACGCCTCCACTCAGCCTGCCGAGGGGGCGGGTGGATCAAGATCAAGAGCTGCAGGCGAGCTAACGCTCGGCCTGATGAGTGGTGAGGAGCGTGGGTGTATGCCGCTCTGTCTTTGCTCTTCTGTAGGAGCGAGCCTGCTCGCGATGACGGCCTGACACCCGACCAATTTCTTGCAGATGTACTCGGTCAAATTGTGGGAGCGGGCTTGCTCCGGGCGGCGTTCCGACGAAGGCGGCCTGACAGTCGACCCATCTGTCGCAGCTGTACCCCATCCAATGATGGGGGCGAGTCTGACAGCCGACTCGTCCTGACCAGCCACACCTCACCCACTGTCATTTCTGTCAGTAGCCGCCCCCCGGCACCGCATGTTATTCATGCGGCATGAACAGCCTAGGCGTGCACTCCCACACCCCAAGCCTCACGGTCATCGACCCGCGAGGCCTGGCCGTGCGTGCGGTCGCTTATGCTCGCGGCGATGCACAGCAACCGGCGCACGCGCAGATCACACGGCAGGTGTTCGATCCGCAGGGCCGTGAAGTCGAGCGCCAGGATCCGCGTTTCTTCGGCGAAGGGCGAGGGCCGAATCGCACCTCGGTCCATGCCTTGTCTGGCAGCCTGTTGTTGAATGTCAGTGTCGATGCCGGCTGGGCACTGTCGTTGTCCGGTCAGGCCAATCAAGTGCTGCAACGGTGGGACAGTCGCAGCGCTCAGCAACACCATTACGACGAGCAATTGCGCCCCTTGGCCATTACCGAACAGTTGGAGAGTGGAACGCCGCGGGTCGTCGAGCGCTTTCTCTACGGCGACCCCGGTGGCAGCCCCCGCAACCAGTGTGGTCAGTTGATCCGCCACGACGACCCGGCCAGCACCCGGCACATGCCCGATTACGCTGTGCACGGTTTGCCGTTGCTGGAGACCAGCCATTTTCTCCAGTCCCTGGACCCGGTGCACTGGCCCGCCGAAATCGCGGCGCGTGATGCCTGCCTGGAGGCCGGTCCCGGGCTGGACAGCCGCTGGCGCTACGACGCCCTCGGTGAAGTCATTTGGCAAACCGATGCGAGGCTCAACCGTCGCCGTTTCGGTCGGACGTGCGCCGGGCAATTGCGCGCGGCTTTTTTACAGCCCGTGGGCGCCAGCGAATTCGCGCTGGTCAGCGAGATCCGTTACAGCGCCGCCGGTCTGGTCGAGGAGGAAAGGGCGGGCAACGGCGTGATCACCCGCGCTGAATTTCGTCCCGAAGACATGCGTTTGCAGCGCTTGAGCGCCGGCCGCCCTGGCCAACCCGTGCGGCAGGATTTGCATTACGCCTACGACCCGGTGGGTAACCTGCTGCAGGTCGACGACCGCTCCAAAACCGTCACGTACTTCAAGAACCAGCGCATCGATCCCGTCAGCACTTACACCTACGACTCTCGCTATCGCCTGATCAGCGCCACCGGCCGAGAGGTCTATCACGCCGCCAATGACCCGAACGCGCTGGTCAACTACCGCGAAGAGTACGAGTACGACGCCGGCGACAACGTTGTGCGGCTAAGTCACCTGGGCGCGCAGCCGTTCACCCGGCGCTGGGCCGTGGCCAGTGACAGCAACCGCAGCGTGATTCACCACGACGGCGATTCGCCGCCGGACTTCGCCCGCGAGTTTGATGGCAATGGCAACCAGACTCACCTGCTGCGCGGCCAGCTCATGCAGTGGGATGCGCGTAACCAGCTGAATCAGGTCTCGCCGGTGGTGCGCGAGGAGGGCCCGGATGACCTCGAACTGTACCGCTACGGCGGTGGTGGCAAGCGCCTGCGCAAGGTGCGTTGCGCACGGGCGTCCGGGCGTAGCGTGCTCAGCGAAGTGCGTTACCTGCCGGGGCTGGAACTCCACCGTGCCGCCAATGGCGAGGAACGGCACGTGCTGGAGGCCGAAGCCGGGCGCAACGCGGTGCGGCTGCTGCATTGGGTGGGCGCGCCACCCAGCGGGGTCGACAACGATCACCTGAGTTACAGCCTCACGGACCACCTCGGTTCCAACCTGCTGGAGCTCGACGAACAAGGCGACGTGTTGAGCGAAGAAGGCTACCTGCCATTCGGCGGCCGGGCCTGGTGGATCGCGCACCACGGGGCCAAGGCGTCGTACAAGACCCGCGGTTATTCAGGCAAGGAGCGTGACGCGACCGGGTTGTATTACTACGGTTATCGGTATTACGCGCCGTGGCTGCAACGCTGGATCAATCCGGACCCGGCGGGGGAAGTGGATGGGTTGAATCTTTATTGTTTTGTGGGTAATTCGCCGGTGCGGTATATCGACCGAGATGGGCGGGTGGGGGAT
>NZ_JAHBDN010000078.1:0-35024 GCF_019956445.1 Pseudomonas sp. BF-R-19 | reverse complement strand
TGAGGCCGAGTGGAGGTTCTGCGTAGTGGGCAACCCGGCATGGATGCCGGGTTAGCCGCCGCCGGCCATGGATGGCCGATGGCGGCGGGCCCACGGAGCAGGACCGGAGCGAGGGCATGCCGAGCCTAGGCGAGGCACCGAACGTCAGGGGCAAGAGCCCTTGGTTAGTTGGGGCTCTTCCAAGTAACCCGCCGTAAGGGCGGAACCCTAAGTGGCCGTTACCGCAGCAACGGATATGTACACCCACAAAATAATCATCGCCTGACACAAAGCCTTCGCGAGCAAGCCCGCTCCCACAGGGTTCTTCGGTGACCACAACAATGGATGCAACCGGGACCAAATGCGCAAACCTCCAGCTCAACCTTTCACAAAACCTTCATCAAATGGCCCATCCAGTGACATGTGCAAGTCATAGGGCTGACATGCCCCATGCCTAAAGTCTGTTGAACTCAAATACAGCCACGGACGGCTGTTCAACCAGACAGAGAAGCCCATGAACGCAGCTATCCATGTCGATCATCTGAACAAGACCTTTGCGCGCAAAACCGCACTGGTCGACCTCGAACTGACCATCGCGGCCGGTGAGATGGTCGCGCTGATCGGCGCGTCCGGCTCCGGCAAATCCACCTTGTTGCGTCATCTCGCGGGCTTGGCCTGTTGCGATAAAAACAACGGCGGCAGCGTCAAAGTGCTGGGGCGGGAAGTACAGGCGAGCGGACGGCTCAACGGCAAGGTGCGCCGCCTGCGCGCCGACATCGGCTACATCTTCCAGCAGTTCAACCTGGTCAACCGTTTGAGCGTGCTCGACAACGTGCTGCTCGGTTGCCTGGGGCGCATGCCGCGCTGGCGTGGCAACCTGGGCCTGTTCAATGCCGAGGAAAAGCAATTCGCCATGGAGTCCCTGGACCGTGTCGGCCTGGCTGACCTGGCGGCACAACGGGCCTCGACCCTGTCCGGCGGCCAGCAGCAGCGCGTGGCGATTGCCCGTGCGCTGACCCAGCGTGCCGAAGTCATTCTCGCGGACGAGCCGATCGCCTCCCTCGACCCGGAGTCCGCGCGCAAGGTCATGGAAATCCTCGCCGACATCAATCGCCGCGACGGCAAGACCGTGGTGGTGACCCTGCATCAGGTCGACTACGCCACCCGCTATTGCCCGCGCGCCGTGGCACTAAAAGCCGGTCGAATTCATTTCGATGGCCCGTGTACTGAGCTAAGTGGCTCGTTCCTCAACGATTTGTACGGCGCCGACATCGACACCAGCCTCATGTGTTCCGACCCGTCCCGTCACAGCGAAGCTGCACCCCGGCTGGTGCTGGCGCGCGTTTGATCACTCCGGATTCCCCCACCGTTCACCCTCAGGAAACCTTTCCATGTTGAACCGTATCGGTCGCGTTTTTGCTGGCGCAGCGCTGCTCGCCAGCTGTGTATTGGGCACCGCCCAGGCGGAAGAAAAAGCCATCAACTTCGGCATCATGTCCACCGAGTCTTCGCAAAACCTCAAGAGCATCTGGCAGCCATTCCTGGATGACATGCAGAAGCAGACCGGCCTGAAGATCAACGCCACGTTTGCCTCTGACTATGCCGGCCTGATCCAGGGCATGCGTTTCAACAAGGTCGACGTGGCCTGGCTGGGCAACAAGGCCGCCATCGAAGCGGTGGACCGCTCCAACGGCGAGATCTTCGCCCAGACCGCAGCCGCCAGTGGCGCCGCCGGTTACTGGAGCGTGCTGATCGTGCGCAAGGACAGCCCGATCAACTCCGTCGACGACATGCTGAAAAATGCCAAGAGTCTGACCTTCGGCAACGGTGACCCGAACTCCACCTCGGGCTACCTGGTGCCGGGCTACTACGTGTTCGCCAAGAACCACGTCGACGCCGCCACTGCGTTCAAGCGCACCTTGAACTCCAGCCATGAAGTCAACGCGCTGAGCGTGGCCAAGGGGCAAGTGGATGTGGCGACCTTCAACACCGAAAGCTGGGATCGCCTGGAAGTCACCCAGCCGGACAAGGCGGCACAACTCAAGGTGATCTGGAAGTCGCCACTGATTCCAGCCGACCCGCTGGTGTGGAGCAAGGCGCTGAGTGACAGCGAGAAAACCAGGATCCGCGATTTCATCTTCAGCTACGGCGACACCGACGAAGAGAAGGCTGTGCTCAAGGGCATGCAACTGGGCAAATTCCTCAAGTCCAGCGACGACCAGTTACTGCCGATTCGCCAGCTGGAACTGTTCAAGCAGCGCACCACGATCAGCGCCGACGACAAGCTGGAAGCCGCCGACAAGGCCAAAAAACTGGCCGACATCGATGCCGAGCTGGCCAAGCTGCAAGAGCGCCTGACCTTGCTCGATAAGGGCGACAAAAAGACCGCCAACGCCGGTTGATCCACGACGCGGTAAATGTGGGAGCGAGCTTGCTCGCGATGACGTCGGCACCTTCAACATTGATGTCGACTGATTCACCGCCATCGCGAGCAAGCTCGCTCCCACAGGTTTTTGCACCAGGCATAACTTTTTTAGAGAAACCTCATGACCACTCTGCACGCTGAAGCTGTCGGCAAGCGCACCTGGCCGCAGTACCTCGGTTGGGGCCTGTTCCTGGTCCTGCTGACCTGGGCCTGGCACGGCGCCGAAATGAATCCGATGGCGCTGTACCGCGACTCGGGAAACATGGCGACCTTCGCCGGGGACTTCTTCCCGCCGGATTTCCATGAATGGCGCATGTACCTCAAGGAAATGCTCGTCACCGTACAAATCGCTCTGTGGGGCACGGTGCTGGCGATTGTCTGCTCGGTGCCGCTGGGCATTCTCTGCTCGGAAAACATCACACCGTGGTGGATCCACCAACCATTGCGCCGGGTGATGGATGCGTTCCGTTCGATCAACGAAATGGTCTTCGCGATGTTGTTCGTGGTGGCCGTCGGGCTGGGTCCGTTTGCCGGGGTCCTGGCGCTGTGGATCAGCACCACTGGCGTACTCGCCAAGCTGTTCGCCGAAGCCGTCGAGGCGATTGATCCCGGCCCGGTTGAAGGCGTTCGCGCCACTGGTGCCAGTGCCTTGCAAGAGGTGATCTACGGGGTGATCCCGCAAGTCATGCCGCTGTGGGTGTCCTACGCGCTGTACCGTTTCGAGGCCAACGTGCGCTCGGCGACGGTGGTGGGAATGGTCGGCGCCGGTGGGATCGGGGTGATCCTGTGGGAGAACATCCGCGCCTTTCAGTTCACGCAGACCTGCGCGGTGCTGCTGGTGATCATCGTCATCGTCAGCCTGATCGACATCCTCTCGCAACGCCTGCGCAAGCAGTTCATCTGATTTTTCGGAGGGGTGCCCACGGGCGCTTTTTTTAAAGCATGCAGTTGTCTAGACAAGATGAGCCGGTGTACCGCGAATTGGCCGACATCCTGCGCCGGGAGCTGGCGGATTACCGCGCCGGAGACTTCCTGCCGGGCGAGGTGATGTTGGCCGAGCGCTTCGGGGTCAACCGCCATACCTTGCGCCGCGCCATCGATGAACTGGTGTTCGAGGGCAGCCTGTTGCGCCGCCAGGGCAAAGGCACCCAGGTGCTGGAGCGGCCGCTGATTTACTCGATGACCGCCGACAGTGCCTACAGCCAGTCGTTGTCGGCCCAGGGACATGGCGTCGAGGCAGTGCTGCTCAAGCGTCGTTACTGCTTCGCCAGCCGCGAAGAAGCCCAGTATCTGGGCATCGCCGAGATGGCTCCGATGATCGAATTGCAGACTTTGCGCAAGCTCGACAACCAGCCGGTCAGCCTGATCCGCCATCGCTACTGCGCCAGTCACGCGCCGCTGTTGGCCGATTACACCGGTGGCTCCCTGCGCAAATACCTGAGCGAACGGGACCTGCCGCTGACCCGTACCCAGAGTCTGATCGGCGCCCGTTTGCCCAACCGTGAGGAGGCCGCGTTGCTGCTGATGCCCCGACATTTGCCGGCCCTGAGTGTGTTCACCCTTTCCCGCGATCGCGACGGCCGTGCCGTGGAGCTGGCCCAGTCCACCAGCCGTTCGGATCGCTTCCAGTACCAGGTCGTCACTTGATGGAGAACCCAATGCACAATCCTGTTCCTCATACCGAACGGCAGCACTGGATCGGTGTGCTGGCCCGCGCCAGCCGCAGTGAATTGCAGCCCTTCGAAGCCGCTTTGCGCGATATCGAGTACCAACTGATCCGCGCCCCGGAAATCGGCATGACCCTGGTCCGTGGCCGCATGGGCGGTAACGGCGCGCCGTTCAACGTCGGCGAAATGAGCGTGACCCGCTGCGTGGTGCGCCTGGCCGATGGCCGTACCGGCTACAGCTATCTGGCGGGTCGCGACAAGGTCCATGCCGAACTGGCCGCGTTGGCTGACGCGCATTTGCAAGGCGCGCAACAGCGCCATTGGCTGGCGGAAATGATCACGCCGCTGGCGACTGTTCAGGCCGAACGCCGGGCACAAAAAGAGGCGGAAACCGCCGCCACCAAAGTCGAATTCTTCACCCTCGTGCGAGGAGAAAACTGATGAGCGCGCAGCTGTTGCAACCGGCGTTCGCCGACCCGGTGCTGGATGCCCAGCGCGGATTTCGCGCTGCACTCAAGGCCCTGGCCGGCCCCGGTCTGATCCAGACGCTGCACGCCTCGCCGAGACTCGAAGGCTTGATGCCCGCGACCTATGCACTGTGCCTGGCGTTGCTGGATGTCGACACGCCGCTGTGGCTGGCGCCATCGTTCGACACGCCGCTGATCCGCGCCAACCTGGCGTTCCACTGTGGTTGCCCGTTGACTGCCAAGCGTGAAGACGCACGGTTTACCTTGCTTGCCGCTGAGGATCTGCTCGACCTGAGTGGTTTCGATACGGGTAACGACCGTTACCCCGATCAGTCCTGCACCTTGCTGGTTCAGCTGCCATGCCTCGACGGCGGAGCAGGGCTGGTATGGCGCGGGCCGGGCATCGAAAGCGAACACAGCGTCGCGCTGCCGGTGGCCGATGGCTTCTGGCGCGAACGCGAACTGCGCAACGAATTCCCCCGTGGGCTTGACCTGTTTTTCACTGCCGGCCATGACCTGATCGGCCTGCCCCGCAGCACCCGCATCGCAGAGGAGCGCGCCTGATGTACGTAGCCGTCAAGGGTGGCGAACAGGCCATCGACAATGCCCACCGCCTGCTGGCGAAAAAGCGCCGGGGCGATACCTCGGTCGCTGAGCTGAGTGTCGAGCAGATCCGTCAGCAATTGCCGCTGGCGGTGGCGCGGGTGATGAGCGAGGGCTCGCTGTACGACGAAGAACTGGCGGCGCTGGCGATCAAGCAAGCGGCGGGGGATTTGGTGGAAGCGATCTTCCTGCTGCGGGCCTACCGCACCACGTTGCCGCGCTTCAGCCCGAGCCTGCCGATCGACACGCAACACATGCAGCTCAGCCGACGTTTGTCCGCAACCTTCAAGGATGTGCCGGGCGGGCAACTGTTGGGCCCGACCTTCGATTACACCCATCGTCTGCTGGACTTTGCACTGCTGGCCGAAGGCGAATACCCGGGGCCGCAAGTCACGCCGAATGCCAGCCTTGAGCCCTGTCCGCGAGTCCTCGGTTTGCTCGCCCAGGAGGGCCTGATCAAGACCGAATCGGACAACGGCGAAAGCGTGGCCGACATCACTCGCGACCCACTGGAGCTACCCGCCAGTCGCGCGCAACGCCTGCAAGCGTTAGCCCGTGGCGACGAAGGTTTCCTGCTGGCGCTGGGTTATTCCACCCAGCGCGGTTATGGCCGCAATCACCCGTTCGCCGGGGAAATTCGCATCGGTGAAGTCGAGGTGTGGATCGATCCCGAAGAGCTGGGCTTCCCGATCAACCTGGGCTGCATCGAAGTCACCGAGTGCGAGATGGTCAACCAGTTCGTCGGCTCGGCCACGGAGCTGGCGCAGTTCACCCGCGGCTACGGTTTGGCCTTCGGACACGCCGAGCGCAAGGCCATGGGCATGGCACTGGTCGATCGTGCCTTGCGCGCCGACGAATACAACGAAGAGATCGTGTCCCCGGCGCAGCAGGAAGAGTTCGTGCTGATGCACTGCGACAACGTCGAGGCCGCAGGCTTCGTCTCGCACCTGAAGTTACCTCACTACGTCGACTTCCAGGCCGAACTGGAACTGATCCGCAAACTGCGCAAGCCTGCCGAGGGGCAAAACCATGAATGACTTGAGCCAGGCACCGGTGCGCGATACGGCGTACAACTTCGCCTACCTCGATGAGCAGACCAAACGCATGATCCGCCGCGCCTTGCTCAAGGCCGTGGCGATCCCCGGGTACCAGGTGCCGTTCGGTGGTCGCGAGATGCCGCTGCCTTATGGCTGGGGCACCGGCGGCATGCAATTGACCGCCGCGATTCTCGGCGACGATGACGTGCTCAAGGTCATCGACCAGGGCGCGGACGACACCACCAACGCCGTGTCGATCCGCCGATTCTTCGCCCGCACCGCTGGCGTCGCAACGACCGAAAGTACGCCGGACGCGACGGTGATCCAGACTCGTCACCGCATCCCGGAAACGCCACTGCACGCCGATCAGATCATGGTTTACCAAGTGCCGATTCCCGAGCCGCTGCGCTTTATCGAACCGTCGGAAACCGAGACCCGGACCATGCACGCCCTCAACGATTACGGGGTCATGCACGTCAAACTCTACGAAGACATCGCCACCTTCGGCCATATCGCCACGGCCTACGCCTACCCGGTGATGGTGGACGAACGCTACGTGATGGACCCGTCGCCGATCCCCAAATTCGACAACCCGAAACTCGACATGAGCCCGGCGCTGATGCTGTTCGGCGCCGGCCGTGAGAAGCGTCTGTACGCGGTGCCGCCGTACACCAAAGTCACCAGCCTCGACTTCGAGGATCACCCCTTCGAAGCACAGAAGTGGGAAGAGTGCTGCGCGATCTGTGGCAGCCGCGATTCGTTCCTCGATGAGTTGATCCTCGACGACGCTGGCACCCAGAGCTTCGTCTGTTCCGATACCTATTACTGCGCCCAGCGCGTCAGCCAGCAGGAGCAGGGCCAATGAACCAGGCGCTGAAAAACCAAGTGTCCGTGTCCACTGAACCGCTGCTGCGAGTGCGTGATTTGTCGCTGTTGTACGGACTGGAAAAGGGCTGTCAGGACGTCAGTTTTGATCTGTACCCCGGTGAAGTACTGGGCATTGTCGGAGAGTCCGGTTCGGGCAAGTCGACCTTGCTGTCCTTGCTCAGCGGTCGTCTACCACCGCAACGCGGAAACATCGGTTACCGCGACAAACAGGGTCAATGGCTGGACCTGTACAGCGCCAGCGAAGCCGAGCGCCGCACCTTGTTGCGTACCGAATGGGGCTTCGTCGAACAGAACCCTCGGGACGGTTTGCGCATGGGCGTGTCCGCCGGGGCCAACATCGGCGAACGCCTGATGGCCCAGGGCGTGCGCAATTACCAGCAACTGCGTGGGGCCGGACTCGACTGGCTGAGCCAGGTGGAAATCGATCCGCAGTGCATCGACGACTTGCCCCGGACCTTCTCCGGCGGCATGCAGCAGCGCCTGCAAATTGCCCGCAACCTGGTGTCCAGTCCACGGCTGGTGTTCATGGACGAGCCGACCGGTGGCCTCGATGTCTCGGTGCAAGCGCGCTTGCTCGACCTGCTGCGCGGGTTGGTGCGTGAACTGGACCTGGCGGTGGTGATTGTCACCCACGACCTGGCAGTCGCTCGCTTGCTGGCCGATCGATTGATGGTGATGCGCCGTTCGCGGGTGGTGGAAACCGGGCTGACCGATCAGATCCTCGACGATCCGCAGCACCCTTATTCGCAACTGCTGGTGTCGTCGGTGTTGCAGCCGTGAAGCCCCGTTCAATAGTGGAAAACCCTGCGATGAATACCTTGATCGAGGTCCGTGACCTCTCGAAAACCTTCACTTTGCATCAGCAGAACGGCGTGGTCCTCAACGTGTTGCGCGGGGTGGATTTCAGTGTGGCGGGAGGCGAATGCCTGGTCCTGCATGGCCAGTCCGGCGCGGGCAAGAGCACCTTGCTGCGCACCCTGTACGGCAATTATCTGCCGGCAGGCGGCAGCATCCGCGTGCAGCACGACGGCCAATGGCGGGAACTGGTGGGCGCCGAGCCCCGGGACATTCTGCAAGTGCGCCAGCGCACCTTGGGTTATGTCAGTCAGTTCCTGCGGGTGATCCCACGGGTGGCGTGCCTGGACGTGGTGATGGAGCCGGCGCTGGCCCGTGGCTGGTCGAAAGAGCAGGCGCAAGCTCGCGCCGAATCCTTGCTCAGTCGCCTGAACATTCCGCAACGCCTCTGGCAACTGGCGCCAGGCACCTTTTCCGGTGGCGAGCAGCAACGGGTCAACATCGCCCGCGGTTTCATGGTCGCGTGGCCGGTGATGTTGCTCGATGAACCGACTGCATCACTCGACGACAGCAATCGCCAGGTGGTGCTGGAGCTGATGAACGAAGCAAAAGCCGCCGGTGCCGCGCTGGTCGGCATCTTTCACGACCGCATCGCCCGCGAGGCGGTTGCCGATCGCCATCTCGACATGACTCCCGCCGCCGTGAACCAAGAGGAATACGCCGATGCCCGTTGAACAGATCCTCAGCAATGCCCAACTGGTCACCGCTGACCGTGTGTTCTACGGCACCGTGGTGCTGCGCGACGGCTTGATCGCCGAGGTCGCCGAAGGCCCGAGCCGTTTGCCCCAGGCCCTGGACCTCAATGGCGATTATCTTCTGCCGGGTCTGGTGGAGTTGCACACCGACAACCTGGAGCGCCACATGACCCCGCGTCCGGGCGTGGACTGGCCGTCGGTACCGGCGGTGCTCAGTCACGATGCGCAGATCATCGCGGCGGGCATCACCACGGTGTTCGACGCAGTGTCCATCGGCGACGTGAACCCCAAGGGCAATCGCATGCAGAAACTGCCGGCGATGCTCGACGCTATCTCTAAAGCCTCCGACGCCGGGCTGACCCGCGCCGAACACCGCCTGCACCTGCGTTGCGAACTGTGCCACCCGGACACCCTCAGCGTGTTCCGCGATCTGGTGGAAAACCCGCTGGTGCAACTGGTGTCGGTGATGGACCACTCGCCGGGTCAGCGCCAGTTCGTGCTGGAATCCAAGTACCGTGAGTACTACATGGGCAAGTACCATCTGACCACCACGCAGATGGATGATTTCATCACTTTGCAGATGGCCAACTCGCACACCTACAGCGACCGTTACCGCGCGGCGATTGTCGAGCACTGCCTGGCCCTTGGCCTGTCGGTGGCCAGCCATGATGACGCGACCCTGGCCCACGTCGAGGAGTCGGCGCGCTACGGCATGACCATCGCCGAGTTTCCGACCACCGTCGAGGCCGCGCGCAGTTGCCGGGAGCACGGCATGAATGTGTTGATGGGCGCACCGAACATCGTGCGCGGCGGGTCGCACTCGGGTAACGTGGCCGCCGCAGAGCTCGCCGCCGAAGGTTTGCTGGATATTCTGTCCAGCGACTACTACCCGGCAAGCCTGCTGCAATCGGCGTTCGCGCTGGCGGCGCAAAGTGAGCGGATCGGTCTGGCCGAAGCGGTGCGCCTGGTCAGCCGGAATCCGGCCCGGGCGGCTGGTTTGACTGATCGCGGTGAAATTGCTCCGGGGTTGCGTGCCGACCTGCTGCAAGCGCGCAGTCAGGACGGTTTGCCGGTGGTCCAGCAAGTATGGCGACAAGCGAAGAGGGTATTTTGATGGCAGGCAGGTTGATCTATCTCATCGGGCCTTCAGGTTCGGGCAAGGACAGCCTGCTGGATGCCGCGCGAACGCGGCTGGCCGATCGCGGCTGCCGTATGGTACGGCGAGTCATTACCCGCTCGGCCGAAGCCGTGGGCGAGGCGGCGCTGGGCGTCAGCGTGCAGCAGTTTGCCGACATGGAAGCTCAAGGGGCATTTGCCCTGAGCTGGCACGCCAATGGGTTGTCCTATGGCATCCCACGGGAAATCGACGATTGGCTGGCCGCCGGCCAGGACGTACTGGTCAATGGCTCGCGGGGGCATTTGCAGAACACCCGCCTGCGTTATCCGAAGGCATTGGTGCTGTTGCTGACCGTAGATCAAGCAGTGTTGCGCCAACGACTGCTGGAGCGCGAGCGAGAATCATTGGTCGAGATCGATCAGCGCCTGGCACGCAATACCCGATTCAACGAGCGGCTGCTGGCTGAAGATCCGGCCGTGCACTTGCTCGACAACTCCGGGTCGCTGGAGTCTACGGTCGAACGCTTGCTGGCCTGCATTGACGAGCAAGCCCCATGCGCCTGACGTTGCTGGGCACCGGTGATGCCCGGCAAGTGCCGGTCTACGGCTGCGAATGTGTGGCTTGCGATGCGGCCCGCCACGATGAACGCTTGCAGCGTCGACCATGCAGTGCGCTGATCGAGTGCGCAGATCAACGCTGGTTGATCGACAGCGGTTTGCCTGACCTGTGCGAACGTTTCCCGCCGCGCAGTTTCAACGGCATTTTCCAGACCCACTACCACGCCGATCACGCCCAGGGCCTGTTGCATATGCGCTGGGGCCAGGGCCTGGTGATTCCGGTCCACGGTCCCGTGGACCCGGAAGGCCTGGCCGACCTCTACAAACACCCCGGCATTCTAGATTTCAGCCAGCCATTTGTTAGCTTCGAAACCCGGCAGTTTGGTGCGCTCAGCGTCACCGCGCTGCCACTGCAACACTCGAAACCGACCCTCGGTTATCTGCTGGAAGGAGAAGGGCGGCGAATCGCCTACCTGACCGACACCGTAGGCCTGCCGCCAGACACGTTGAGCTGGCTGCGGCGTGAGCCACTGGATGTGCTGGTGCTGGATTGCTCCATGCCACCGCAACCCCTACCCCCGCGCAATCACAACGACCTGAACCTGGCCTTGCAGTGCATTGATGAGTTGCAGCCGAATTCGGCGGTATTGACTCATGTCGGGCATACCCTGGATGCGTGGTTGATGGAGCATCGGGGTGAATTGCCGGCGAATGTCAGGGTCGGGTTTGATGGGTGTGTGTTGTAGCGATCAGGCGTGGTGATTTTCAGAGCATTGCCCGGAAACTGTTCAATGCCTTGACCGACTGAACCAGGCCTTGACGTAACAAGAGATCGAGATAAGTGTCAGTGTTCATCGGTGGGGCCTTCAGTTGCTTGCGCTGTCGTTGTGCCGCGGCGACCACCGCTGCCGGATCCAGGTCGAAAAGGTTATCGACGAACTCGTCGGGGTGCTGGGCCTCGATGCCATAAGGTTGCAGCGCGGTGCGGGGGAAGTCTTTCTGGTTGAAGGTGACAATGACGCTGGCGTTGCAACGAATGGCAGCCGCCAGGACATGTCGGTCATCCGCGTCGGGCAGCGTCAGTCCTTGTATCAAAGCTTCGTACCCCGACACGCAGGCGTCGGGAATCGCCAGATCCATTAGCTCGCAGGTGCGATTCAATTGTGCGGCGTTTAGATCCGGGCGGTTTCTTAGCAGATTGCGTTTCCATTCATCGTGTATTGCCACTGACCATTTCGCTCTGAAAAGCCCGGAGAGCGCGAGCCACATCAGAAAGTCTCTCAAGGGAGCGGGGTAAAGAACACAAGCGTCATATACAGCGGTAAATGAAGTGTGCCTCACTCGTATCCTGTCCTTAACGCCTGTGCCTGCTCGGCGAGAAGCATCATTGCCTGCTCGCTGGCGGTGTCGCGCCGGTTTTTATAGTCCATCAAATCGGCAAAGCGCACACGTCGGTGCTTGCCGGTTTTGTGGTAGGACAGTTCGCCGGATTCGAGCAGTTTGATCAGGTGTGGACGTGAGACATTGAGCAGGTCCGCCGCTTCTTGCGTAGTCAGTTCAGCGTGGACCGGGACTACTTTCACAGCGTTACCGGCTGCGAGCTCCGCCAGAATATCGACCAGCAAACGGAGTGCAGAGGTAGGCAGTTCGATGTTATGCGCTTCGTTCTGCTCATCGAATATCTGGATGTGCTGAGTTTCGAACCGGGTAGCGAGATAGGCAGCCAGGGTGCGTTGCCCCTCGATTGCGGCTTGTACTTCGTGTTTCGCGGGCAAATTGATTGGCGGATGAATAACGGTCGACATGACGGTTTCCAATATTTTGAATAATCGATGTCGGCAGGTTATTCGAATTAATCGAAAATCGCAATAAACGAAACTGGCGGTTTTCAGACCGCTTTTGTCAACAACCCCTGCACATACTCCACAAACGCCCGAGCCTTGGCGCTGGCCATCCGGCCGGTAGGGAAAACGGCCCACAAATCCAGGTTAGGCAGTGTCCAGTCCTTCATCACTTCCCGGACTGAACCGTCGGCCAGTTCCGGCGCGAACATCCATTGCGAGGCCATGGTCAGCCCTTGATGGGCCAGCACGGCTTCACGCAAACCTTCGGCGGCGTTGACGCGGATCCGGCCGCTGATGATCACCGATTGTTCCTCGCCGGCCTTGTTGAACTGCCAATTGGCGCCGCCTCCGAGGGTGTAGAGGATTGCCTGATGCTTGCACAGGTCGGCGGGGCAGGTGGGCTCGCCGTGTTTTGCGAAGTACGCCGGTGTGCCCAGTACCAGGCGCCGGCATTCGGAGATCTTGCGGGCGGTCAGGCCCGAGTCGCTCAGCACGCCCATGCGCAGGGCGATGTCGACGCCTTCTTCCACCAGATTGACGTTGCGATCATCGAGCATCAGGTCGATGTTCAGCGCCGGGTTTTGCTCCAGGAAGGGGCCCAGGTGCGGAACGATGTGCAGCCGACCGAAGGTGACCGCCGCGCAGATGCGCAGGTTGCCACTCAGCCCACTGGCGGAACCCCGTGCGGCGTTATCGGCCTCGTCGGCTTCTTCGATAGCGCGCTTGGCCCGCTCGAAAAAGGCCAGCCCGGCCTCGGTGGGCGTCAGGCCCCGGGTAGAACGCAGCAACAGTCGCACCGCCAACCGTGATTCGAGCTGCGCGATGGTTTTCGACACGGCTGGCTGGCCGATGTTCAAGCGCCGGGCCGCGGCGGAAAACGAACCGGTTTCCACCACGTAGACGAAGGTTTCCATTGCGCCGAGGCGGTCCATTGAAGGTCCTTGTGAGAAGTCTTGAAGATGTCGCAGGCCCCTGTGGGAGCGAGCCTGCTCGCGATAGCGGTTTAACATTCAACATATATGCTGACTGTCATGCCGCTATCGCGAGCAAGCTCGCTCCCACAAGGGATATGTGGCGACAGTCAGGCGACACTTGAACGGGTCAACCGCGAATCGCATCCAGCATCGCTTCAGGCTCTGGGCGCTGAGTGTAATCGGGGTTGACCTCGGCGTAACGGATCATGGCATCTTGCCCGATCACATAGCGCTCCGGCATCGGCAATGTTCAGGACGGATCATCGTTTTTGGGGGGAATGGCGGGGCTTTCATCAGGGGCTTTCATCACACTCTGTAAAACAACCGAACGTCGCACTTCGGGTTTTTGTGCTTGAGTAAAGATAACTCTAGGGTTATTTTTGTTTTTGCCAAGCAAGGAGGCTGGTGGTGCAGAGCAGGCTATTGATCAAGGAGTTGGTGGAAGCGGGTTGGACCCTGGACCGGGTCACTGGCAGTCATCACATCTTCACGCACCCTTACAACCCGTACACCATTCCCGTCCCTCATCCAAAAAAGGATTTACCGATCGGGACGGTCAAGAGCATCAGGCGGCGAGCCGGGCTGTACTGCCCGCCAGCCAGTTACGCAGGAGATCCATAATGCAATATCCAATCTGTATCGAATGGGGCGATGAGAACACCGCCATCGGTATCCAGATCCCCGATATTCCAGGCGCGGTGACCGCCGGGGATACCTTTGAAGAGGCTTACAACGCCGCCGTCGAAATTGCCCACATCATGTTGCAGGAGATGGTGGCAGACGGCGATACGGTTCCGATGCCGACTTCGGCGGCGCTGCACCGTGGCAATCCCGAGTTCGCCGACATGGGCTGGGGCATGCTGGAACTGGACATCTCGCCGTACATGGGCAAGACCGAGAAGGTCAACGTCACGCTGCCCGGCTATGTGATCCAGCGCATCGACCGCTATGTGCGCGAGCACAACGTCAAAAGCCGCTCCTCCTTTCTGGCGGATGCGGCGATGGAGAAGCTGGTTCGACAATGAGTTGTCTCGGCCAGATCGCCTTCGCGGGCAAGTCGGATCGCCGCACCGCCGCTCCCACAAGGTTGGCGAATAACCTGTGGGAGCGGGCTTGCTCCGGGCGGCGATCCGACGAAGCTTTTGAGGCCTTAAGCCGTCGCCAATGAAGCCTTCTGCGAAACACTCAAGAACCGCAACAATGCCAACAGCGGAAACGCGCTGCCGACGATCACGATCCACAGCCAGCCGCCGTGCTCGTACACCGCGCTGGCCACCGAAGAGCCGAAGGCGCCGCCGATGAAGATGCTGGTCATGTACAGCGCATTCAGGCGGCTGCGGCTTTTGCCGTCGAGGGCGTAGACCGCACGCTGGCCGAGGACCATGTTCATCTGCACGCAGAAGTCGAGCACCACGCCGGTCACCGCCAGGCCGATGACACTGTAGGCCGGATGGATAAACGCCGGCATGAAACTCAGGCTGGCGAACAGCAGGGCCAGCAACGAGGCGATGCGGGTGTGACCGGCATCGGCCAGGCGCCCGGCGATGGGGGCGGCGATGGCGCCGATGGCCCCGACCAGGGCGAAAATCGCGATCTCGCTTTGCGACAAACCGTGATTGCGCGCCAGTTCCAGCGGCACGGCGGTCCAGAACAGGCTGAAGGTGGCAAACATGCAGCCCTGGTAAAACGCCCGCTGGCGCAGCACCGGTTGTTTGCGCAACAGCGTCCACAGCGAGCCCAGCAATTGGCCATAGGAAGCGCTGTGATCAGGCTCACGCTTGGGAATGGTCACGGCCAGCACGATGCTGATGGCCGCCATCAACACCGCGGCAATCATAAACATCGCCCGCCAACCGAAGTGGTCGGCCACCACGCTGGACACCGGTCGGGCCAGCAAAATGCCGAGCAACAAACCGCCCATGATCCCGCCCACCACACGGCCACGGGTTTCTTCCGGCGCCAGGTGCGCGGCCAACGGAATCAGGATCTGCACCGACACCGAACTGAACCCCACCAACAGCGAAATCAGCAAAAACACGTTCGGCTGATCGGTGAACGCCGCGCCCAGCAGGCTGACAATTGCCACCAGGGTGGTGATGATCATCAACCGGCGGTTCTCCAGCAGATCCCCCAGCGGCACCAGGAAAAACAGCCCCAGCGCGTAGCCGATCTGGGTCAGGGAAACGATCAGGCTGGCCATGGTGTTGGTCAGGCCGATGTCCGGGGCGATCAGGCCGATGATCGGCTGGGCGTAGTAGATGTTGGCGACAATCGCGCCGCAGCAGAAGGCGAACAGCAGCACCATGCCTCGGGTCATTGTCGCGGTGCCGTGGGACACCTGGGTCGCTGGGTTCATAACGGGTCTCGCTGTACGGAAAGGAATGCGCGCAGGCTAATGGGCTGACTGAAACGGCGGAAGCGGGATTGGAGTGATAGCAGTCATTCCATTGCGGAATGACTGACGAACGCGTGTGTCGTCCGTCGAAGAGCCTTGCGTCAGAACTATGCAGGTGAATGATACATTCACTTACATCTTGTTCGATAGCGTGCTTATGTTCTCTCTTCCTGTCTCACCACCGGAGGGCCGTCCCATGAAGGTAAAGTTTCGTCAGCTGATTCGCTGGGTTTCCGTCGTCACCTTGATCAGCGTATTCAACGCTGGCCTGGCTCAGGCCGAAGATGCGCCGGGCATGCGCATCGGTGTGCGCGGCGAGATCACCGGCGTCGGTCCGGACATTCTGAAAGTCCATGCCAACAGCGGCGACAACGTGGTGATCAACCTGACCAAGGACACCAAGGTCCGCGCCGTGACCCTGGCCAACATCGAAGACATCAAGCCCGGCAGCTACATCGGCTCCGCGGCTGTTCCCCAGGAGGATGGCACCCTCAAGGCCCTGGAGGTCCACGTTTTTCCGCCGGAGCTGGCCGGCAGTGGCGACGGTCATCGGCCGTTTGACCTGGTCAAGGGCAGCAGCATGACCAACGGTAGCGTCGGCGACCTGGTGGTGAGCAATGGCCGGGTGCTGACCGTCAACTACAAGGGCGGTCAACAGAAAATCCTGGTGCCAGAGGATGTGCCGATCGTCAACCTGGTGCCGGCCGATCGTAGCCTGTTGAAGGTGGGCGTGAAGATCGTGAGCTTTGTGACGCAGGGTGCGGACGGTACGCTCACCGCTCAATCCATCTCGGCGGGCAAGGATGGCGTGACGCCGCCGATGTAGCGGGAAGTCGCAGAACCTGTGGGAGCGAGCTTGGTCCGGGCGGCGTTCCGACGATGACGGTCTGACATTCAACAGATGTGTTGATTGATCCGCAGTCTTCGCGAGCAAGCCCGCTCCCACAATGGATTTGCAGTGAATTCTGATCTGTACAAAAAAGGCGACCTGCACAGGTCGCCTTTTTCATTGCCGCCCAGCGATTACTGACCGCTGTAGATCTGGTCGAAAATCCCGCCATCATTGAAGTGGGTCTTCTGCACGGTGCGCCAGTCGCCGAAGGTTTTCTCCACCGACAGGAAGTCCACTTTCGGGAAGCGGTCGGTGTACTTGGCCAGCACGGCCGGGTCACGCGGGCGCAGGTAGTTCGCCGCGGCAATCTCCTGGCCTTGCGGCGACCACAGGTACTTCAGGTATTCCTCGGCCGCTGCGCGGGTGCCTTTCTTGTCGACGGTCTTGTCGACCACCGACACCGGTGGCTCGGCTTCGGCGGAAACGCTTGGGTAGATGACTTCAAACTGATCGCGACCAAACTCGCGGGCGATCATTTCCGCTTCGTTCTCGAAGGTCACCAGCACGTCGCCGATCTGGTTGGTCATGAAGGTGGTGGTGGCGGCACGGCCACCGGTGTCGAGTACCGGCGCTTGCTTGAACAGCTTGCCGACGAAGTCTTTGGCCTTGTTCTCGTCGCCGCCGTTTTTCAGCACGTAGCCCCAGGCCGAGAGGTAGGTGTAGCGACCGTTACCGGAGGTTTTCGGGTTCGGGACGATGACCTGAACGCCGTCCTTGAGCAGGTCCGGCCAGTCTTTCAGGGCTTTCGGGTTGCCCTTGCGCACGATGAATACGGTGGCCGAGGTGAACGGCGCGCTGTTGTTCGGCAGGCGCGTGACCCAGTTGTCCGGGACCAGTTTGCCGTTGTCCGCCAGGGCGTTGATGTCGGTGGCCATGTTCATGGTGATGACATCGGCCGGCAGGCCGTCGATGACCGAGCGCGCCTGTTTGCTGGAACCGCCGAAGGACATCTGCAGGACGATGTTTTCGTTGTGTTCGGCTTGCCAGTGTTTCTGGAACGCAGTGTTGTAGTCCTTGTAGAAATCTCGCATCACGTCGTAGGAAACGTTGAGCAGGGTCGGTGCAGCCTGGGCGATGTTGCCCAGGGCCAGGCCAGCGGCGAGAAGTGAGGCGCCAAAGAGTTTTTTCACTGCGCATTCCTTGTTCTATTAAAAGTGGGGCAATTTGCCAGCGACTATAACTGGGCTCGCTTAGTCCCTTAAAGATTAAAAAGCTCTTTGCTTATTCCAGTTTTTTGAACAGTGCGTTACCGCAACGGGAGCAGAACGACGCCTCGGGTTCATGGCTGTCTTTGGCGCACACCGGGCAGTCGCGATGCAGCTGGCCGCCACGCATGGCCGTGGCCAGTTCGGCGGTGAAGATCCCGGTGGGCACGGCGATGATCGAGTAACCGGTGATCATCACCATCGACGAGATGACCTGGCCCAGTACGGTCTTGGGCACGATGTCGCCGTAACCGACGGTGGTCAGGGTGACGATCGCCCAGTAAATGCCCTTGGGAATGCTGGTGAAGCCATGTTGCGGGCCTTCGACCACATACATCAGGGTGCCGAACACGATGACCAGCGTGCAGACGCTGAGCAGGAACACGAGGATTTTCTGCTTGCTGCCGCGCAAGGCATCGAGCAGGTAATGGGCTTGCTTGAGGTACGGGCCGAGCTTGAGCACGCGGAAGATCCGCAGCATCCGGATGACCCGGATGATCAGCAGGTACTGGGCATCGCTGTAGTACAGCGCGAGGATGCCGGGCACGATGGCCAGCAGGTCCACCAGGCCATAGAAGCTGAAGGCATAGCGCAGGGGCTTGGGTGAGCAGTACAGGCGCAGGATGTACTCGCCGAGGAAGATCACCGTGAAGCCCCACTCGATGTATGCCAGCAGGCTGGCGTAGTTCTGGTGGACTTCATCGATGCTGTCCAGGATCACCACCACCAGGCTGGCGAGGATGATCAGCAGCAGGCTGGTGTCGAAGCGTCGACCGGCAACGGTGTCGGTCTGGAAAATAATCACGTACAGGCGGTTACGCCACGTGTCGTTGCTGTTCATGCACATCGCCTTGGCCGCAAATCAGCGCAGCCTAGGTTGATTCTCCCCGGGAGCGCAAGGCGCGCTTTCGACCGTGGCTTTGCCGAGCATTTGCACAACGCTACGGATCAGCCAGCCGGCAAGAATGAACGGCGCGGTCAGCGTAGGCAGACCGATGGCGGCAAACGCCGGCGTCAGCAACAGCGCCAGGCCGATGCCAACCAGCGGCAGCCACGGTTGGCGACGCTGCGAGCTGAAGGCGAGGGCGGCCAGCACGGCGTTGTAGCCACCGAGGCCGAGCAGTGCGGTGTAGAAATCGTGGTGCAACAGGCTCCAGCCCATGCCCGCGACAGACGCCAATAATGCCCAGCAGAATGCGCGGCGATCGGCGATCAGCAAACCGGCGGCAATCATCGCACCGGCCAGCGGATGGCCGAGGAACATCACCTGACCAATGCCTTTGAGGGGGGCGGCGAGCATGTTCAGGGTGCTGACTTCGATCAAATGCGGCTCTGTCGAGGGCGTGGCGAAGCACAGCAGCAACCAGCCCAGCCCGACGAAGGGCGCGGTGTAGGCCGGCAGGCATTGGCTGAACCGGACGCGCTTGAGCCACTGTTGGGTGACCATCGCGCTCAGGCCTCCGGCGGCCAGAATCAGGGGCGGCATCATCGCCGACCAGGGGAAATACAGGCTCAGTAACAGTCCGAGCAGCACGCCGTTGTAGCTGAACAACCCGGCCTGACGATCAGCCTTGGCATAGTTGCGGCGTTGCGCGGTGAGCAGCCCGGCGACACCACCGAGCAAGGCGCCGCCGAGCAAGGCGGGTGCAGTGAACAAAATGGCCAGGACGCACAGCAGGCCGCACAGCGGATTGCGCTGGAGAAAGATCTGGCTGAAGCCGTTGAGCAATGCTTCGGCCCAGTCGGGGCAGTGGGTGTTGAAATGGTTGGCAGGCATGATGAAGTCTGTGGTGTTCCCGGTGAATCGTGTCGCCTGCTTCGCGAGCAAGCCCGCTCCCACATTGAATCTTTGTTCAGTCATTGATTCTGTGGTGCACACAGATCAACTGTGGGAGCGGGCTTGCTCGCGAAGAGGCCAGTTCAAGCGCTAGATCAATGTCTCAATGCGCAAAGAGTTAGTCGACCCCGGCTGCCCAAACGGCACACCCGCAGTGATCAATAACGTGTCGCCACGCTGTGCCATGCCCTGGGCCTGTGCGATCTCCAGTGCCGTCGAGCAGACTTCATCGACCTGACGCAGGCGGTCGTTGACCACCGAGTGCACACCCCACGCCACGCTCAGGCGACGGGCGGTCTGCAGGTTCGGTGTCAGGTTGAGGATCGGCACCGTCGGCCGCTCCCGCGCCGCACGCAGGCTCGATGCGCCAGACTCGCTGTAGTTCACCAGCACCGCCACCGGCAGCACGTTGCTGATGCGGCGAATGGCGCAACTGATCGCGTCGGAAACAGTCGCCTCGGCTTTCGGTCGGCTGACGTCGAGTTGAGTCTGATAGTCCGGACCGTTTTCCACCTGGCGGATGATCTTGCTCATCATCTGCACGGCTTCGAGCGGGTATTCGCCGGACGCGGTTTCCGCCGACAGCATCACCGCGTCCGCACCTTCGGCCACAGCGTTGGCGACATCGGTGACCTCGGCGCGGGTTGGCGCCGGTGAGAAGCGCATCGACTCCAGCATCTGCGTCGCCACCACCACCGGTTTGCCGAGCTGGCGGCAGGTGCTGATGATGTTCTTCTGGATCTGCGGCACGCTTTCGGCCGGCACTTCCACGCCAAGGTCACCCCGGGCGACCATGATCGCATCGCTCAATTCGGCGATCTCGCGCAGTTGTTCGACGGCCGAGGGCTTCTCGATCTTGGCCATCAGGAACGCCTTGTCGCCGATCAGCGAGCGGGCTTCGCGGATGTCATCGGGACGTTGCACGAACGACAGCGCCACCCAATCCACGCCCAACTCCAGACCGAAGGTCAAGTCGCGGCGATCCTTGGCGGTCAGCGGGCTGAGGTCGAGCACCGCTTGTGGCACGTTCACGCCTTTGCGGTCCGACAGTTCGCCGCCGTTGAGCACGGTGGTGTCGATGGCGTCTGCGTACTTGGTCACTACCCGCAGACGCAACTTGCCGTCGTCCAGCAGCAGGTCCATGCCCGGCTCCAGTGCCGCGATGATTTCCGGGTGCGGCAGGTTGACCCGGCGCTCATCGCCGGGCGTGGCATCGAGGTCCAGGCGCAAGGCCTGGCCGCGCACCAGTTGCACCTTGCCTTCGGCGAACTTGCCGACCCGCAGTTTCGGGCCTTGCAGGTCCATCAGGATGCCCAATGGATAATTCAGCTGGCGCTCGACTTCACGAATCCACTGGAAACGCTGGGCGTGGTCGGCGTGATCACCATGGCTGAAGTTCAGGCGGAAGATGTTGACCCCGGCCAGCACCAGCTCACGGATAGCGTCGATGCCGTCGGTGGCCGGGCCGAGCGTGGCGAGGATTTTGACCTTTTTATCAGGCGTCATGTTTAGTGCTCTCAAGGATCAGAATGGCGCGGAAGTCGTTGACGTTGGTACGGGTCGGCTCGGTGACGATCAGGGCGTCGAGCGCCTCGAAGTAGCCGTAACCGTTGTTGTTGTCCAACTCGTCGCTGGCGCTCAGGCCCTTTGCCGCGGCGCGGGCGTAGCTGTCCGGGGTCATGATCGCGCCGGCGTTGTCTTCGGAACCGTCGATGCCGTCGGTGTCACCGGCCAGCGCGTAGACGCCGGGCAGGCCCTTGAGGCTGTCGGTCAGGCTGAGCAGGAACTCGGCATTGCGTCCGCCACGGCCATTGCCGCGCACGGTGACGGTGGTTTCACCGCCAGAGAGAATCACGCAGGGCGCCGCCAGCGGCTGGCCATGCAGGACGATCTGTCGTGCGATGCCGGCGTGGACTTTCGCCACCTCGCGGGATTCGCCTTCGAGGTCGCCGAGGATCAGCGGGCTGAACCCGGCCTGACGGCATTTCACTGCGGCCGCTTCAAGGGATTGCTGCGGGCGGGCGATCAACTGGAAATGACTGCGCGCCAGGCTCGGGTCGCCGGGTTTGACGGTTTCCGACTCGGGGCTTTGCAGCCAGCTGCGCACCGAGACCGGAACCTCGATGGCGTAGCGCTTGAGGATCGCCAGCGCTTCGGCCGACGTGCTCGGGTCGGCCACGGTAGGGCCGGAGGCGATGACCGTGGCGAGGTCGCCCGGCACATCGGAAATCGCATAGGTGTAGACCGTGGCAGGCCAGCAGGCTTTGCCCAGGCGGCCGCCCTTGATCGCCGAGAGGTGCTTGCGCACGCAGTTCATCTCGCCGATGGAGGCGCCGGACTTGAGCAGGGCTTTGTTGATCGACTGCTTGTCGGCCAGGGTGATGCCTTCGGCCGGCAGTGCCAGCAGGGCAGAGCCACCACCGGAGAGCAGGAAGATCACGCGGTCGGATTCGTTCAGGTCGCTGACCAGTTCCAGCACGCGCTTGGCCACGGCCAGACCGGCAGCGTCCGGTACCGGATGTGCGGCTTCGACAACTTCGATTTTTTCGCAAGGTGCGCCGTGACCGTAACGGGTCACCACCAGGCCGCAGATTTCACCCTGCCAGCAGCGCTCGACCACCTGGGCCATGGCGGCTGCGGCTTTGCCGGCGCCAATGACGATCACGCGGCCGCTACGGTCGGCAGGCAAATGGGCTTCGAGGACTTGTTGCGGATGCGCCGCGTCGATGGCTGTGGCAAACAGCTCGCGCAGCAATTGTTGCGGATCGACCGACATGGCGGGCTCCCGGAATTCTTGTTATTTGAAGGGCAACTCGGTCCAGTGTGGGAGCGGGCTTGCTCGCGAATGCGGCTTCAAATTCAACAGAGATGTTGACTGACCTGACGCTTTCGCGAGCAAGCCCGCTCCCACATGGGGATGGGGCAGGGCTTACTTCTTGTCGCGAATCGAGAAGTTCGCCATGTGTTCCAGGCCCTTGATCAGCGCCGAGTGGTCCCAGTTGCTGCCACCGATGGCCGCGCAGGTGCTGAACACTTGCTGGGTGTTGGCGGTGTTCGGCAGGTTGATGTTCAGCTCCTTGGCACCTTGCAGGGCCAGGTTCAGGTCCTTCTGGTGCAGGCTGATGCGGAAGCCTGGATCGAAGGTGCCCTTGATCATGCGCTCGCCGTGCACTTCGAGGATCTTCGAGGACGCGAAACCGCCCATCAGTGCTTCACGCACCTTGGCTGGATCGGCACCGTTTTTCGAAGCGAACAGCAGGGCTTCAGCCACGGCCTGGATGTTCAGGGCCACGATGATCTGGTTGGCTACCTTGGCGGTTTGACCGTCGCCGTTGCCACCGACCAGGGTGATGTTCTTGCCCATGGCCTGGAACAGCGGCAGGGCGCGTTCGAAAGCGTCGGCATCGCCGCCGACCATGATGCTCAGGGTCGCAGCCTTGGCGCCGACTTCACCACCGGATACCGGGGCGTCGAGGTATTGCGCGCCTTTTTCATTGATCTTTGCCGCGAAAGCCTTGGTGGCGGTCGGCGAGATCGAGCTCATGTCGATGACCACTTTGCCTTTGCCCACGCCAGCAGCGATGCCGTCGGCACGGAACAGCACGTCATCGACCTGCGGGGTATCGGGCACCATGACGATGATGAATTCGGCTTCCTGGGCAACTTCTTTCGGGTTCGCCAGGGCAACGGCGCCAGCGGCGATCAGGTCGGCAGGCGCAGGGTCGTGGTGGGCCGACAGGAACAGGCTGTGACCGGCTTTCTGCAGGTTCGCCGCCATTGGGTGGCCCATGATGCCGGTGCCGATAAATCCGATTTTAGCCATGAGAAAATCCTCTTGTTTTTGTGCTTTCTGTAGGAGCGAGCTTGCTCGCGAAAAACTTCAACGAAAACGCGTGCTGCCTGAGTAAACGCGGCGCCTGATCGTTCTTCGCGAGCAAGCTCGCTCCTACAGGTAATGGGTCAGATCGCGTTATGGGTTTTCAACCAGCCCAGGCCCGCTTCAGTGGTGGTCAGCGGCTTGTATTCGCAGCCGACCCAGCCCTGGTAACCGATGCGGTCCAGGTGTGCGAACAGGAAGCGGTAGTTGATTTCACCGGTGCCTGGTTCGTTGCGCCCCGGGTTGTCCGCGAGCTGCACGTGGTTGATCTCGCCCAAGTGCGATTGCAGGGTGCGGGCCAGATCGCCTTCCATGATTTGCATGTGGTAGATGTCGTATTGCAGGAACAGGTTGGCGCTGCCGACCTGCTCGCGAATCGACAGGGCTTGCGCCGTGTTGTTCAGGTAGAAGCCTGGAATGTCACGGGTGTTGATCGCTTCCATCACCAGCTTGATACCCGCCGCTTGTAGCTTGTCGGCCGCGTACTTGAGGTTGGCGACGAAGGTTTTCTCCACGGTGGCATCGTCAAAGCCCTGCGGACGAATACCGGCCAGGCAGTTGACCTGGGTGTTGCCCAGCACTTGCGCGTAAGCGATGGCCAGGTCGACACCGGCACGGAACTCTTCGACCCGATCCGGCAGGCACGCAATACCGCGCTCGCCCTTGGCCCAGTCACCGGCCGGCAGGTTGAACAGCACTTGGGTCAGGCCGTGTGCGTCGAGCTGGGCCTTGATTTCGGCGGAGCTGAAGTCGTACGGGAACAGGTATTCGACACCAGTGAAGCCGGCCTTGGCGGCCGCTTCGAAACGGGCGAGAAAGTCCTGTTCGGTGAACAGCATGGACAGGTTGGCTGCGAAGCGCGGCATGGTGGTCTCCTGTATGTGTTTGATGTCCTCTGTGGGAGCGGGCTTGCTCGCGAAGGCGGTGGTTCAGTCAACATTGATGTCGACTGACACTCCCTCTTCGCGAGCAAGCCCGCTCCCACAGGGGAAGCGGTCAGCAGTTAATCCAGCAACGAAATCGCAGTCGGTGCGTCGTCGCCGACCAGCGCCAGGTCTTCGAATTCGTTGACGGCGTTGATCTCGGTGCCCATGGAAATGTTGGTCACGCGCTCCAGGATGATCTCGACGATCACCGGCACCTTGAACTCTTCGATCAACTCCTGGGCCTTGCGCAGGGCAGGCTGGATCTGAGCCGGTTCGAACACACGCAGTGCCTTGCAGCCGAGGCCTTCGGCAACTGCGACGTGGTCCACACCGTAGCCGTTGAGTTCCGGCGCGTTCAGGTTGTCGAAGGACAGCTGCACGCAGTAGTCCATGTCGAAACCGCGTTGCGCCTGACGGATCAGGCCCAAGTACGAGTTGTTCACCACAACATGTATGTACGGCAGCTTGAACTGCGCGCCCACCGCCAATTCTTCGATCATGAACTGGAAGTCATAGTCCCCCGACAGGGCCACGACTTTACGGTTCGGATCAGCCTTGACCACGCCCAGCGCTGCCGGAATGGTCCAGCCCAACGGGCCTGCCTGGCCGCAGTTGATCCAGTGGCGCGGCTTGTAGACGTGCAGGAACTGCGCGCCGGCAATCTGCGACAGACCGATGGTGCTGACGTAGCAGGTGTCTTTGCCGAACACCTGGTTCATTTCTTCGTATACACGCTGCGGCTTGACCGGCACGTTGTCGAAGTGAGTCTTGCGCTGCAGGCTCGCTTTACGCTGCTGGCAGTCTTGCAGCCAGGCGCTGCGGTTCTTCAGCTTGCCGGCGGCTTGCCATTCACGAGCGACTTCGATGAACACGGTCAGCGCGGCAGCGGCATCGGACACGATGCCCAGATCCGGCGTGAACACGCGGCCGATCTGAGTGCCTTCGATGTCGACGTGAATGAACTTGCGGCCTTCGGTGTAGACGTCGACCGAACCGGTGTGACGGTTGGCCCAACGGTTACCGATACCCAGAACCACGTCGGATTTCAGCATGGTCGCGTTGCCGTAGCGGTGCGAGGTCTGCAAGCCAACCATGCCCACCATCAGCGGGTGATCGTCCGGAATGGTGCCCCAGCCCATCAGGGTCGGGATGACCGGGATGCCGGTCAGCTCAGCGAACTCGACCAGCAGATCGCTGGCATCGGCGTTGATGATGCCACCACCGGCGACCAGCAATGGACGCTCGGCCTGATCCAGCATGGCCAAGGCTTTCTCAACCTGGACGCGGGTAGCGCTCGGCTTGGCCAAGGGCAGCGGCTGGTAAGCATCGATGTCGAATTCGATTTCGGCCATCTGCACGTCGAACGGCAGGTCGATCAGCACCGGGCCTGGACGGCCGGAGCGCATTTCATAAAAGGCTTTCTGGAACGCGTAAGGCACCTGGCCCGGTTCCATGACGGTGGTTGCCCACTTGGTCACTGGCTTGACGATGGTGGTGATGTCGACAGCCTGGAAGTCTTCCTTGTGCATACGGGCGCGGGGTGCCTGGCCGGTAATGCAGAGGATTGGAATCGAGTCGGCCGAGGCGCTGTAGAGCCCGGTGACCATGTCGGTGCCGGCAGGGCCGGACGTACCGATGCACACGCCGATGTTACCGGCCTTGGTGCGGGTGTAGCCCTCGGCCATGTGCGAGGCGCCTTCAACGTGGCGAGCGAGTACGTGATCGATGCCGCCGACCTTTTGCAGGGCGGAGTACAGCGGGTTGATGGCGGCACCCGGGATGCCAAAAGCGGTATCGACCCCTTCACGGCGCATCACCAGAACGGCGGCTTCGATTGCTCTCATTTTGCTCATGGTTTTGTGCCTCTTTACGTTTTGTAATTGTATACAAGTGGCTTTGCGCAGAGTGTATTCACGGCGGACGGCGCAGGTCAATCCATTTTCTCAAGCGCTTGTTTCATTCGTCGGAAGCCCGTTCTGCTGTGGCTTTTCGTCGCATGTGGCGCCTTTCGAGAATTATTGTATACAAAAAAATAATTCATTGTGTTCTATTTGTTGCATCTGGCTGCGACGCAAGCGTGCGCACTTGTGCCGCAGCCCACCGACTTTCCGAAAAACAAAATGAGGACGGCACCATGAGCGCTTTAACCTTGAAAGTCGCAGTCAACCTGGTCAACGAGGCCATCAACGCAGGACGTGCAATCTCTGCGGCACCCTTGACCATTGCAGTACTGGATGCCGGCGGGCATCTGATCGCCCTGCAACGCGAAGACGGCGCGAGCCTGCTGCGCCCGCACGTCGCCATCGGCAAAGCCTGGGGCGCCATCGCGCTGGGCAAGGGTTCACGCCTGCTGGCGCTGGACGCCCAGCAACGCCCGGCGTTTATCGCCGCGTTGAACAGCCTGGGGCAGGGCAGCGTCGTGCCGGCACCGGGTGGTGTGCTGGTTCGCGATCAGGACGGGAACGTGCTGGGGGCGGTGGGGATCAGCGGCGATCTGTCGGATGTTGACGAGCAGTGCGCGATCAATGCCATCGAGGCGTTGGGGTTGGTGGCGGATGCGGGGGTGGCGGCTTGATCTTCGCTGACTGAACTACCGCTTTCGCGAGCAAGCCCGCTCCCACATTGGATTTTTTGCGTACACAAATTTTGTGAACGACAGCGATCAAGTGTGGGAGCGGGCTTGCTCGCGAAGGCAATCTCCCAGACACATCCAGCTAAAGGTCTGCCCCACAATCGTGTAGTCGCTGAACTAGCCTTTCCATGATTTCAACATGAGAGAGGGCAAGGAATGCCTGAGCTGTCAGCATCACACCGCCTGCGCATCGGCCGCTACGCCGAGCAAAATCGCATCTACCTACTGACTGCCAATACCCTGAAACGAGAACCTGTTTTCAGGGATTACACCCTGGGCAGACTGGTTGTTCACCAATTCAGGCAAGCACAGGATGACGGCTTTGCCGAAACACTGGCGTGGGTGGTCATGCCGGATCATTTCCATTGGTTGATTCAATTGCAAAAGGGATCGCTTGCGCAACTGATGTGTCAGGCGAAATCCTTGAGTACTCGTGCAATCAATAGGGCAACAGGCAGAACGGGGAGCCTCTGGCAACAGAGTTTTCATGACCGTGCACTGAGAAAAGAAGAGGATTTGGTAAAGCTGGCTCGATACGTTGTGGCTAACCCATTGCGGGGAGGGCTGGTCGAGAAGCTTGGTGACTATCCGTTGTGGGATGCGATCTGGGTTTGATCTAAAACCGAATTGCCGGCATTCGCGAGCGAGCCCGCTCCCACATTTGACCGAGTTTCGCCAGGAGGATAGAGATTAAATGTGGGAGCGGGCTTGCTCGCGAATGGCCTTGATGCGGTCTACCGCTCAGGCTCACACCCCTTCAACACCAACCGGATAATCGTCTGCGCCGCCGCTTCATAATCTTCTTCATCCAGCCTGGCCTTGCCGGTGATGGCGGTGATCTGCCAGTCGAAGTCGGCGTAGGTCTGGGTTGCGGCCCAGATGCTGAACATCAGGTGGTTGGGGTCGATGGGGGCGATTTGCCCGCGGTCGATCCAGGTCTGGATGCACTCGATGTTGTGTTTGGCCTGGCCATTGAGCTGTTCGACCAGATCGCTGCTCAGGTGGGGGGCGCCGTGCATGATTTCGCTGGCGAACACCTTGGAGGCGAAAGGCAGGTCGCGGGAGATGCGGATCTTCGAGCGAATGTAGCCGCTGAGTACTTCACCGGGCTCGCCGTCCGGATTGAACGGTGTCGAGGCCTGCAGGATGGGCTCGATGATGCTTTCCAGAACCTCGCGGTAGAGGTTTTCCTTGGATTTGAAGTAGTAGTAGACGTTGGGCTTGGGCAATCCCGCCTTGGCTGCGATATCGCTGGTTTTGGTCGCAGCGAAGCCTTTGTCGGCGAATTCCTCACTGGCGGCACGCAGGATCAGTTGTTTGTTGCGCTCGCGGATAGTGCTCATAAACCGGGTGATTCCTTGCCTGTTCTGGCGGTTGCGCATGGTATCACCGGCCTCGCGCAGCGCTCAAGAATGCACCGTAGGCTCTTGTGTCGCGCTATGCTGCTGCGCATTCATTGCAGAAGGAAACCCGATTCATGGCAGGAAGCAGTTTGCTGGTGCTGATCGACGACATCGCGACCGTGCTGGACGACGTGTCTTTGATGACCCAAATGGCCGCCAAGAAAACGGCCGGCGTACTCGGCGACGACCTGGCACTCAATGCCCAGCAAGTCAGCGGCGTGCGTGCCGAACGGGAAATCCCGGTGGTCTGGGCGGTCGCCAAGGGTTCGTTCATCAATAAACTGATCCTGGTGCCGTCGGCGTTGGCGATCAGTGCATTCATTCCGTGGCTGGTCACGCCGTTGTTGATGGTCGGTGGCGCCTATCTGTGCTTCGAAGGGTTTGAGAAGCTCGCCCACAAGTTCCTGCACAGCAAGGCTGAAGATGTCGCCGAGCATGCGCAGTTGGTCGAGGCGGTGGCCGATCCTGCCATCGACCTGGTGGCGTTCGAGAAGGACAAGATCAAAGGCGCGATCCGCACCGACTTCATTCTTTCGGCGGAAATCATCGCCATCACCCTCGGCACGGTGGCCGGCGCTCCATTGACCCAGCAAATCATCGTGCTTTCGGGCATTGCCATTGTCATGACCGTCGGCGTGTACGGATTGGTGGCGGGTATCGTCAAGCTCGACGACCTCGGCCTGTGGTTGACCCAGAAACCCGGGCAGATGGCGAAAAGCATTGGCGGCGGGATTCTGCGCGCGGCACCGTACATGATGAAAAGCCTGTCGGTGATCGGCACGGCGGCGATGTTCCTGGTGGGTGGCGGGATCCTCACGCACGGTGTGCCGGTGGTGCATCACTGGATCGAAAGTGTCGGTGCTGCGGCAGGTGGCGGCGGATTTATCGTGCCGGTGTTGCTCAATGGCGTGGCGGGGATTGTCGCGGGGGCGGTGGTGTTGGTGGGCGTGATGGCTGTCAGCAAGATCTGGAAAGCCCTGAAAGGCTGAAGACAACACAAAGCAAATGTGGGAGCGGGCTTGCTCGCGAAAGCGGTGTGTCAGACACAATGATGTCGAATGACACACCCTATTCGCGAGCAAGCCCGCTCCCACATTGATTTATAGCTGCCGGAATTACTCGGCGACCTGCAACTTGCGCGCTTCGGTATACACGTAACGCACTTTGTCGTACTCGAACGGCGAGTTCATCTGGCCATAGCGGAAGCTGGTCTGGTAGCGCTTGTCGATGCCGCGCAGGATCAACACTTCCGGATGGTTGGAGCTGACTTCGGCCACGTTCAGGAAGTTGATCGCACTCTCGGCCGAGTAATCCACCAGCAGGCCGCCGGTATCACGCAGGTTCGACGGACCGAGGATCGGCAGGACTAAATAAGCGCCGCCCGGCACGCCGTAGAAGCCCAGGGTCTGGCCGAAGTCTTCGCTCTGGCGCGGCAGGCCCATGGCGGTGGCCGGGTCCCACAGGCCGGCGATGCCGATGGTGGTGTTGAGCAGCAGTCGCCCGGTGGTTTCCAGCGAGCGCTGGCCCTTGAGTTGCAGCAGGCTGTTCATCAGGTTCGGCACGTCGCCGAGGTTGTTGAAGAAGTTGCTGACGCCGGTGCGCAGGAAGCTCGGGGTGACGTAGCGGTAACCATTGACCACCGGCAGGAACACCCATTGATCGAAGCGGTAGTTGAAGTGATAGACGCGCCGGTTCCACTCTTCCAGCGGATCGTAGACGGTCAGCGCGCTGAGGGTTGAACGCTCGAACTCACGCTGGTCCAGACCCGGGTTGAATTTGAGTTTGCTCAGCGGTTCCTTGAAACCATCACTGTCGACGACCACGGGGGCGTTGGCTTTGCTGTTGTCGGCACTGGCGACGCCTGCACAGAGTAACGCTGCGAAAAGCAGGAGGTATTTAGCCACGGAAGAACTCCAGCATGGCGTCGCTGTTGACGCGGTAGTTAATGTTGCCGCAGTGGCCGCCGTACGGGTAAACGGTCAGGCGATCACCGAAGGTCCTGCGCAGGAAGCCCAGGTCGCCAGGGCCGAGGATCACGTCATCGGCGTTGTGCATGACCGCGATTTTCGGGCTTTCGTGCAGATAGTCCTTCAGCGCATACAGGCTCACCTGGTCAATCAGTTGCAACAGGCTGCCGCCGTCGGTGCGGGCGCGCCACATCGGGATCACTTGTTCGGTGATGTAGCAGTCGAAGTCGCATTGCAGCGCACGCTTGAGGAATGGCGTGAGGCTGGTGCCCTCGGTGATCGGGAACTTGGGTGGGGTGATCAGGCCGCGACGGTTGACCAGGTCCGAAGTGAAGGCAATGTCGGCCGCCGAAAAGCGGAACGAGGTGCCGATCAGCATGGCCATCTGCTCGTTGGTCAGGTGCTGCTTGGACTGCTGGAAGTCGTAGAGCAGGGCATCATTGAGGTCGATGTAGCCCTTCTGCTGGAAGTAGCGGGTCAGCTTGTCCAGTACCAGTTCATAGAACGTGGTGCTGGTGTTGATGCCCCTGACCTCGGTCTGGACCAGCTTGTCGAGGTTGGTGATCGAGGTGTAGAGGTTGACCGGCGGGTTGAGCAGCAGGACTTTCTTGAAGTTGAAGCTGCGGCGGGTTTCGTCCAGGTGCGAGACGAAAGCGGCATCCAGTGCCCCCAGGCTGTACCCGGTCAGGTAGTAATCGGTAACCGGCATTTTCGGGTTCTGTGCCCGTACGGCCTGCATCACCCGGTACAGATCTTCGGCGTCTTCCTTGGAAACACCCGGCGTGGCAAAGCGTGATGCGGCGCTCATGAAGTCATAGCTGGTGGGCGATGACAACTGCACCACGTGGTAGCCGGCTTTGTAATAGAGCTTCTTCAGGTATTCGTTCAGGGTGCTGTCATAGCGCGCGCCGGTGCCGGCGATCAGGAACATCAGCGGTGCGGCGTGATCCTGCGTGGCTATGCGGTAGTCGAGTTTCTTGACTGCCCAGAAATTGTCCGGCAATTCGAATGCCCGTTCCGGACGCAAGGTGACGCTGCGCACCTCCTGATCGATATCGTCGTCCAGGGGTAACTCCGGACGCAGGTCCGGCGGCGTGGTCGCGATGGTCGCCTCGAACGGGTTGGTCAGGGGGTAGCCGTAACTGGCGGCGTCAATGTCGACCGCCAGTGCGGACGCACTCAATATAAGGCCGCCAAACAGGGCAGCGAAGTGCAAGGAACGGAGCATGACTAAATCCCTTAGAAGAAGGTGCCGAATGAATTTCGCAGGCTATGACCACCGGATGTGCGCCAAAGTGCCAACCCTCGGCACCAAGCAGGCTTAATTTCGAAGTAATAGTAGCTGGACGATACACTTTGCAGTGATTGAATGACCAGTTAACAGTTGTTATCGCTTGCGAAACGCTCTTGGGCGATTAAGCTGGCCGCCGTTTTTCGCCAATTGGAGTGTTTCATGTCCCGCCGCCTGCCTGTGATTCTGCTGCTTGTTTTGCTGCCTGTATGGCTGGCCGCCAGTTATGGCGCGCGTTATGGCTTCATGGAGGATGCGCAGTGGGTCGGCATTTGCGTGGATGAGGCGAGTCGTTGGGAATGCCAGGTGCGATCGAACCTGGGGCTGATGATTCACTTCGGGGTTCTGGGCTGGGCTGCGCTGGGCGCGGCGGTCATCGGCTTTGTCGTGCCGGGGCGGGCAGGGTGGTGGCTGGCGGTGCTGGCGCTGGTGTTCGGGTTTCCGGCATTGGCGTTGTACAACACGACGCTGGCAGTGTTTGCGGTGGTGATTGCGGGGTTGCGGTTGGTCAGGGCTTCTCGCAGCGCCTGATAGTCCGTCATCGCGAGCAAGCTCGCTCCCACATTTGATCTTTGTCGCACACAGATTTTGTGTGCACTGAAGATCTACTGTGGGAGCGAGCTTGCTCGCGATGAGGTCAGTCAGGTCGCTAAAGAGTTAAACCTTGCGAACCCGCAAACAGCGCCACAACGCAGCCACCATCAACACACTCACCAGCGCCCAACCCCAGGCCTGCTGGTTCTGCAAACCTTCACGAAACAGCTGCGGTGCAATGCCGGCACCGATGATGAAGGTCAGCAACGCAATTTCTCGACGCGGCACGCTTACCGGGCGGCACAGATACACCAGCGCCGGCACGATGAACGCGACACTCGGGAAGCTGCGATAACGCGGATCGAGCACCAGTTCCAGCATCATCACGGCTGCCGCGAAACCTGTCGTTGCAACCAGCCAGCCAGCACGGCGTTCCAGCAAGTTGAAAGCCCGCCCGCGCCAACCGCTGCGAGGACTCAATGCCAGCGCGGCATGGGCCAGCACCAGCAGATTCAGGGCGGTCAGCAATCCGACCCATAGCCATTCACTGGTAAAACGCGTGGTCACCCGTGCCAGGTCGCCCCAGGCGCCAATCGAACACGCCGCCAAGGCACCGAGCAGGGGCAGCACCAGTGCCGAACGCGTCGTGCGGACCCGGCCACCGAGCAGCAATGTACCGATGAAGATCAGGCCACCCACCGCCAGCCACTGCGACCAGTACGGAACGTTTGTCACTGGCCCTGCCAGCACGCCCTTGTCCTGGCGATCGGCATCGAACAGCCCCCAGTAACCACCGACCGCACCTTCACTGGCGCGCTTCCAGGGCTGGTCGAAGGCTTCGATCAGGTTGTAATGCCAACCCTGTTGCTCGGCCATGGCGACAAAGCCGCGAATGAACTTGGCTTCGTTGATCCGGCTCGGTAGGGCCGTTTCGCGCTGGCGACCTTCGCTCGGCCAGCCGGTTTCGCCGATCAGCACATCCTTGGGCGCGAACTTGTTGCCGAACACCTGGCGTACTTCGGCCACATGTTGCAGGGCTGCGTCGATGTTCGACGGATCATCTTCCCAGTACGGCAGCAAGTGGATGGTCAGGAAGTCCACGGCGGGGGCGATTTGCGGATGCTTGAGCCAGAACTCCCAGACGTCGGCGTAGGTGACAGGCTGTTTGACCTGACTCTTGACCTTGTTGATCAGCTTCACCAGCTGCGCGCCAGTGACTTCCTTGCGCAGCAGGGTTTCGTTGCCGACGATCACCGCGCTCACCACATCGGGGTTGGCGTTGGCCGAGGCGATCAGCAGGTCGACTTCTTTCTCGGTGTCCACGGGGTTGCTGTTGACCCAGGCGCCGATCATCAGCTTCAAGCCATGCTTGCGCGCCAGATCCGGCAGGGCTTCCAGGCCGGTCATGGAATAGGTGCGGATGCATTCGAAGCTTTTGGACAGCAGCGCGAGGTCGGCATCCATGCGCTCGGGGCGCAAGTTGAATGGCACGTCAAACGGCGATTGATCCTTGTCGAATGGCGTGTAGGAGGCGCATTGCAGTTTGTGCGTCGCGCTGGCGACGTCCGGCAAAATCACCGGTTTGCCGAGGCCGTACCAGAAGCCGCCAAGGGCAAACAGCCCGAGCAGGCAAGCGAATAGATAAGCAGCAAAAGGGAAGCGGGAGGTCGCGGACATGGTCAGGCCGTGTGGGAACAAAGCGGCGCATGTTACCTGCATTTGCCGGGTGCTTGGTGGCCTGCATGATTTTGACATGCAAAGTTCGGGCGGATCGGTAGGGGGTGTTTGTTGTGCTGAGGATTAATGGCTTTCTGATGTCGTTTCTCGATGCCTTGAGGTCGCTGGCAGAGCAGGTCGCCATGAGCGTCAGGTTGATTATCGCAAGTGTCAGTACTCCGCTGATGTTCGAACGAGTTTGCGGTGGGCGTGATGGGGGCGCTGTGCACCATAACAATACGTTTAAGCGACTCGGCATCCGTCGAGCGCAGCACTTTCGGGGAAGTAACGATGAAGATGCGACGACTCTTGGGCGCAGGTGCGGCTTTGGTGCTGGCGATCAGTTCGACCGTGGCGAGCGCCGCGGGCAAGGACGTGACGCTTGGTTATGTCGATGGCTGGTCGGACAGTGTCGCCACGACCAACGTGGCGGCTGAAGTGATCAGGCAGAAACTCGGTTATGACGTGAAGCTGCAAGCCGTCGCTACCGGGATCATGTGGCAGGGCGTGGCCACCGGTAAACTCGACGCCATGCTGTCGGCCTGGCTGCCGGTGACCCACGGTGAGTACTGGACGAAGAACAAGGATCAGGTCGTCGACTACGGCCCGAACTTCAAGGACGCGAAAATCGGCCTGATCGTGCCGGAGTACGTCAAGGCCAAGTCCATTGACGACCTCAAGACCGACGACACCTTCAAGAACCGCATCGTCGGCATCGACGCCGGTTCAGGCGTGATGCTCAAGACCGATCAGGCGATCAAGGACTACGACCTGACCGGCTATCAACTCAAGGCCAGTTCCGGCGCCGGCATGATCGCCGAGTTGACCCGTGCCGAGAAGAAAAACGAATCCATTGCCGTGACCGGTTGGGTGCCGCACTGGATGTTCGCCAAGTGGAAACTGCGCTTCCTCGAAGACCCGAAAGGCGTGTACGGCGCGGCTGAAACCGTGAACAGCATCGGCAGCAAGGGCCTGGAGGCCAAGGCGCCGGAAGTGGCCAAGTTCCTGAAGAACTTCCAGTGGGAATCCAAGGATGAAATCGGTCAGGTGATGCTGGCGATTCAGGATGGTGCCAAACCTGAAGCCGCGGCGAAGGATTGGATCGCCAAACACCCTGAGCGTGTGGCTGCCTGGACTAAATAACAGGCACCTCGCTTTAAATTGTGGGAGCGGGCTTGCTCGCGAAGGGGCCATAACAGTCAACAATAATGTTGAATGTTATGGCCCCTTCGCGAGCAAGC
>NZ_JAHBDN010000077.1:0-36101 GCF_019956445.1 Pseudomonas sp. BF-R-19 | reverse complement strand
CCCCCCACGTTTCTGCCCCCGCCATACCGCCGCCAGCGTCCCAAAACGCGAAGATTATGTCCCACAACGCTCATTGCATCGCTCTCGTGCAGCCTACTATGGGTCTGTGGCCCCTGCCCTGTTGATGGGGGCCGCAACATCTACCGGATACACGTAAACCGTACAGGATCCTGGATCCTTGATGGCTCCAGCGGTTGGTGAATTCGGGTCCAGCAACCAATTCGATGGTGATGCAAAAAATACGATCCTGAATCTGATCGCGCTACTTGCAGTTCTCCACCGGGATCGCCCCGAGAGCAACTCAAAGGTCGTCAGAACAGCGCCTGATCGCGCAACACATCTTCAATGAAACGTCACCATCAGCCGAGGGAAGTCCTACAGATGCCCACGCTTGTTCGCGCCGCCGTTTTGACCAAATACCTGGAAGTTACCCAGGACCTGGGATTCGACCCGCACGACATCATGGCAGTCGCAGGCCTGAACAAGGCTCAGCTGCAAGACCCCGAATCCCGCATCCCCATCGATGCCGCCGTGCGTCTGCTGGAAGATTCGGCCATCGCCAGCGGTTGCCAGACCTTCGGCCTGAGCATGGCCGAGTCGCGCCAGCTTTCGGACTTCGGCGTGGTCAGCCTGCTGCTCAGTCATCAACGCACCCTGCGCGAAGCATTGCAGGTGATGGTGCGCTACCGTCATCTGATGAACGACTCGCTGGCCATCTTCGTTGAAGAGTGCGGCAAGATGGTGATCATTCGTGAAGAGATGGTCACCGAGTCGCCGATGCCCAGTCGCCAGGCTACGGAACTGGCCGTCGGCGTGACGTTCGGTCTGTGCTCGGCCCTGCTTGGCTCGCACTGGCGCCCTTACAGCGTCAACTTCATGCACCAGCCGCCGGACAACCTGTACCTGCATCGGCGCGTGTTCGGCTGCAACCTGGAATTCGGCAGCGAGTTCAACGGCATCGTTTGCCCTGCCGCCAGCCTCGATATGATCAACCTCAATGCCGACCCGACCATGGCCCGTCATGCCCAGAGCTACCTTGACTCGCTGCAAAGCCCCGAGAGCACCTCGACGCTGTTCGAAGTGCGCAAGGCCATCTACCTGCTGTTGCCCATGGGCCGCGCCACCATCGAGCAGATCGCCCAATCCCAGGGCATGAACGTGCGCACCCTGCAACGTCGCCTCAAGGACCACGGCTGTGCCTTCAGCGACCTGATCAACGATGTGCGCCGCGCCCTGGTACTGCGTTATCTGGAAAACCCGAACCACTCGCTGAGCCATATTGCCGACATGTTTGGCTTCACCATGGCGAGCTCCTTTACCCGCTGGTTCATCAACCAGTTCGGCATGCCGCCGGCGGTGTGGCGCAGCGCGCAGAAACAGTCCGGCGTCCCAACACGCGAAGAGTTTGTCCCGCAATGCCCATGACGGCGCTCTCGAACAATCTACCTTAGGGCCGCAATCGCTCTGCTGATCGGGCCGGAACGCATGCCGGGCACGCGTATCCCCACTCACCGAACCCGCAAAGACTGGATCAACAATAAAAAACGCCACCGTGTATCAAGGCACGATTTCACCTGCCCCGCCCACGGTCCGGCGATAAAGCATCGAAACGGAGACGCCATGCGAGTCGAACAACTGACCTGTGCCATCGTCGCGGAACTGCTCAACGTGAAGATATGGGACAACCGCTGCACCCAACACTATGCCGTGATGGACTATCCGCCCTGTCATCGCAAGATGGAGCGCGCGGCCATTATCGGCGACAAACCCTACGGACAAGTAAAACGGCCCGGAGTCCAGAGACGCGTCTGTGCGCCCGCTTTGGGCCGATTGCCAGCCTTCGCCAGCGGCAGAAATCGGCCATGACCTACCGTTAAGCGCGCGACCCGAGCTCTTGGGCAAGCCCGATCAGAATTCCTTCGGGACCCCGAATGTAGCAGAGCCTATACGTGTCTTCGTACTGGACCACTTTGCCGACGAGTTCCGCACCGCGTTTGTGGAGCCTGGCGAGCGTGTCGTCGATGTCCTCCACGGTGAACATGACACGTAGGTAACCGAAAGCGTTCACCGGGGCGCTGCGGTGATCGGCGACAACAGGTGGTGCGAGGAATCGGGACACTTCTAGCCGGCTATGACCGTCCGGCGTACGCATCATGGCAATCTCGACGCGCATGTCGCGCAATCCAGTGACGCCATCTGCCCAGTCTCCTTCGATTGGGGCGCGCCCCTCGAGCTCGAGGCCAAGTTCGGTGAAGAACTCAATGGCGGCGTCAATATCCGCTACAACGATGCCGACGTTGTCCATACGCTTGACCGTCATGATGTCTCCTTGGCACCTAACGTCATGTAGCCGAGCCCGTATCTTGGCATTCCCAAGCTAGACGACGAATTAAACTGGACCAGTGGGTCCGATAGAAACAGCGAGAAGCGGTGCTCAAGAACCTTGATCAAGGTTGACTGACTTCCTCAGAGTGTGAAGCAGCCAGTGACGATTGGCAAAGCGCGGCCAACAACCGTCTCTTACCCTTGAGTATTTTTTGCCGGGGGCGATCATGAAGCGATTCATCGAAGGTGACGGTACCTGCAAATCGACCGGCACATTCTCGAATGGGTTATTGCCGACAACTCACCAACTACCGCGAAAGTATTCACGGCAGTTGGTGCTGATTGACAGGCGGAGTTGCATCACGCCCATAGGGATAGTTGCCTATCGATTAAAGGCGGAAGGCTTGTGCAAATGGACTCTATTAAAATTTTAGTTCTGTCGTTTAGTACCGATAGGTTGCCTGAACTGAAACTCCATTCGCACTATTTTCGTAGTTGGCACTGTATTCAGGCTGAAGACCGGAGTTGTTCGACTGTTTTACGGAAACTTTGGAATCCCAGAGATAACCATAAGCAAAGTCTATCGTCAGATCGGGGTTCGGCGAATAAGCACCGCCCAAGGTCACGGCCTGGCGATTCCCAACCGGAACGCGCACGCTGCGATCGGCATTTCTGATGGGCGACGGATCATAGGCGTAGCCTGCGCGCAGTAGCCATTGTTGGTTCAATTGCCAGGAGGCGCCAACTGCGGTGGCCCAAGTGTCGCGCCAGTTCATTTCTTCGGTCACACGTCCCAGGCCAGCCGCCTGGCCCAAGGGGGAAAGACCGCTGTTGACTGCCTCGACCTTCTTGATCCGGCTCCAACGTTTCCAGGTGGTCCCCAGGTATCCCGTCCAGCGACTATTGAAATGATGGGTGATGGACGTGTCCACTGATTCGGGCATAGTGAGGTCTATCTTGTTGTCATACTTTCCGTCCAGCGGGATAACGCTCGGGGAGCCGGAAACCTCAGTATGCCCTTCGAGTTCATAGTCCACCTTCGAGTGATAGTTAATCCCCCAACGGGTAGCCTCAGTAAAGTCAACCAGGATGCCGACGTTGTAGCCAAGTGCCGTGTCATCGTCTTTGATGGTCACCAGTGTGTCCTCGCCATTGTTCAGGGCGCCGGTGGCCAGGTAATTCTGAAGCTTTGCATTGAAACGGTTTATGGTCGGTCCGCCACCAATGGACACGTAATCATTGATCCGATAGGCAATGGTGGGCTGCAGGGTTATTTCCTTGGTCGTGCTATAGGAACCATGGTAGCGGCCCTGAAAAGAGCCCTCGTAATCATTGATCAGGCCACTCGGAGCATAGAGGCCCAGACCAATCGAAAGACGATCATCAAGTGGCGTCGACATATAGGCGAAGGGCACGACCCCCAAAGGTACCGAGTCCCCCTTATTCGTTCCTGAGGCACTGCTCTGTGCATCACTAATGTCGTCGCTCACCGAGACGACCGCGACTCCGCCGGAAATCTCACTACGCTTCAACTTGGTCAAGCCCGCTGGGTTTCCAAAGATGGTGCTGGCGTCCAGCGCAGAAGACGACCTCCCCGCATAAGCAGTTCCCGCACTGCTTGCACTCTGTTCATTAAGGGCAATGCCATTGGCGCCCGCGGTTGTTGAGGCGGTGAGTATTGCAATGGCGCCGGTAAACTTGATCCAGGCAGCACTTGCTCGCGGAGCGGAGAAATAAGGAATCGCACGACTATTCAGTTTCATTTTCCACCTCTTTATTATTTTTTTGGTTGCACGCAGGCAAGGCTTCGCCTTCCTGTGCACTTGTCAGTGCCAGTTCAAGTTGACCGAAGTTGTGCAAAGGCCCTGGCGGAACAGCACCACGGCATGTTTGTTGGGCTTACGGTGGCAAATTCGGGCTCACTTAAGCCACTCCACTTGAAAGCTGTAGCGACCCAGAAGGCGGGCCAGGTTTTCCTCATCGGCCCCGGCCCGTATGCATGCGACTAGCCCGCGACGACCATCCTGCACCACGTCTACCGCAATCTCCTGCAGACACAGGCGCTCCACTTCCTGCTGGACTACCCTGGCAATCTCGCGCTGCTGCAAGGCGGGCTTGAATATCTTGCCCACGGCAGTCAGAGGCAACGTTTCGAGGATTTCAATGCGCTTGGGAACTGCAGCCCGCTCGCTGATGTTGAGTTGAGCGAACGACTCAAGTTCTTCAGCGTTGCAGGTGTGCCCGGGGCGCAGTTGAACGTAGGCGACCGGCACCTCGCCCGAATAGGCGTCGGGGCTGCCGATCGCAGCGGCCAGGGCGACGGCGGGATGCGTCTGCAGTGCCTCCTCGATTTGCTTGGGATCGATATTGTGGCCGCCGCGGATGATCAACTCTTTCTTGCGTCCGGTCAGCCAGAAGTAACCCTGTGCATCCTGGCGACCCAAGTCGCCCGTATTCAGCCAGCGCTGACCGTCGATATCGATCCAGAGGCCCTGGTTATGACGCTCCTCCAGATAGCCTTCAAAGAGATTCGGACCACTGATCGTGATGAGGCCGGTCTCATCCACATCAGCGTCGCGCAGGTACTCTCCAGAGTCATCGAGCAAGACCGCGCGCATATTCTGGTAGGCGATCCGTATCCCGATGGAGCCGATACGGCGCTCGCCATGGGGTGGATTGATTGAGGAGACGCAGGCGCCCTCAGTAAGACCGTAACCTTCAAGGATCTTTACCCCGGTCCGGCGCTCGAACTCTCGGAAAAGCTCAGCCGGCATGGGTGCGGCGCCACACATTGCAAAGCGAAGACTGGACAGGTCGCGGCCCTGCCATTCATTTTGCAGAAGTGCTGCATAGACAGTTGGCACGCCGGAGAAGAGGTTGATACCGAAGTGCTCGACCATCTCCCAGAATCGCGGGATCACTCCCTCGCCACGATACCCCTGGGGCGTCCCGAGGATCACATGGTCGCCTTGAGTCCAAGGCATCAGTCCAGTCACCAGTTGTCCATTGACATGAAATAGCGGCAGGCCACAAAAGATAACCTGACCACCACTGCGTGGCTGCAAATGAGCGGACACAGCCCATGCATTGAATACTTCCGAACCATGGGTACGCGCGGCGATCTTGGGGAGCCCGGTGGTGCCGCCAGTACAGATGTAGGAGGAGCACTCATCCTGGCGGATTTGCCGACCGCTTTTCAGGTGTGTGTGCGGCTGAGTATTCATCAGCGATTGCCAATCGTGGATCGCGATACCCCTGTGTAAGTCTCGCTCCTTCAGTGCCGCGGCCTTTCGAACCCCACACACAGGTTCGGCGACATAGGGCTCCATGCTGACCCAAACGACAGACCTGACCGTGGGTAGCTGATCCAGCTGCGAAGCCAGTTTGGGCCACAGATCACTGCCCGCAGTCGGTGCAAGCGTTACCACCACGGATACCTTCGCGGCATTCAGCAAGCCAGCCATCTGCCTGGCCTCGAGCAGAGGATTGATCGCCATGACGATGCCCGCCGCCTCCCCGCCCCATATAGTGAAATGGGTTTCCGGCAGGTTGGGCAGGATGAAGGCCAGCACCTCACCCGGTTTTATGCCCAGGTCATGGAAGGCATTTGCCGCGCGGGTGATATCCGCGAAGAGCTGGGAGTAGTTCCACTCATAGGTGCGCTTGAAATCGACGGCATCGGCGAAGAAGCTTAGCGCCGGTGACTGGGGGGTGCGCTCGGCAGCTTGTCGCAGCGCGTCATAGGTGCTGCAAGCCAGGCCACGCTCCGACAAGGGGACTCGTTCGAGACTTTCGATGTCGTCCAGGGTCTGCACAACCATCAGGCTTCCCCCACGACTCGGTTGCGTTGCACACCGAGGTCGACCACACCATTGGCGCTGCGAATGCGCGCCTCGACCACGTCACCGTGATTGAGATACTGCGTCCGGCCCTCCTGCGCCTTGAGGAAAAGCTTCCACTTGGTGGCTTCTGGCATCAGGGCCGCAATGCGCTGTTTCGCAGGTGAAGGGATCGTTAGCGCACAGCCCGCGGGAGTGCCGGTAGCGATCAGGTCGCCAGCGGCGAGATCCTGCACTGAGGAGAGTTCGGTAAGGGTTTCAGCCGGACCGTAAACCAGGTTGGCCGTGCTGTCGTTCTGTCGCACCTGGTCGTTGACCGTCAGGCGCAGCTGCAGCTCTTTCAGGTAATGAATGCTCGTGGCATCCAGAAGGCAGAGGTACGGACCGACCGGACCGAAAGTGCGGAAGCTCTTGCCCTTGTAGAACTGCATCTGGGGAATCTGAATGTCACGCGCCGAGTAGTCATTGACTATGACGACGCCAGCAATGAACTCATGCAGATTGGCGTCGGTGATAGAAACAGCGCCGGTGATCGCGCGCTTCATCACCAGCCCCAGTTCAATTTCGTAGTCGAGAAAGCGCACGGTGCGCGGCTTGATCAGGTCGCTGTCAGCCGCTACCAGGCAACTCGTCGCCTTGGTGAAGATCATGTTGAATTTCTTCGCATCCGGGTCCATGCCCGACTCGATCATGTGCTGACGATAGTTGGCGCCCTGGCAGAGGAACTGCTGGTTACGGGTCACCGGCGACAGCAGCTTTACTTCGCCCTCCTCCAGCTCAGGGCCTTTCAGTTGAGCGAGGTCGTCGATACTGTTCTGGCGAATGAAGTCACCGGTGGTTTCGAAAGTACCTGGGACAACCGTGATACGGCCTTGGCGTAGCACGCCCCAATGGATACCGTTCTCGAATTCAAAACGGACTACGTGTACAGCAGACATTGAAGGCACTCCTGGAGCGGCGTTTGTCCCGAGCTCGGTGGCACGAGAACTGAGGTGTTGTTCTGTGGGTGGGCTGACGATGCTGTAGATCAACGAACCGCCGGCGATCAAAGCGCCGGCTTTGAGCACGTCTCGCCGGCCATACCGAGTAGATTTGCCCGACATGACGGCAGCTCTACCCGAACATCCGCATAAGCGTTATCAACTTGCGAATGGTTAAGTCCGGGCTGCTTCGCAGGTTACGGATCAGTGCTCGCAGATTGATCAAGCTCATCTTGGGTTTTGTGAAACTCTTGGGCATGCGCTGCCCCCACTGCGCCATTGCCTCGGGACTCACGGGATGTATGCCCGTAGGCTGCCTGGCGGTAAAAATATCCCCATCGCAGTAGTGCTCGTGCTTATCACCCCAAGGGTCTTGCCAGTAATCGAAGATCTGACTGCCCAGGATGTGCCGACCGATTCCCCATGAGTGCTCCCAACCCCGCTCTCGCAGGACCCGTTGCCCCATGCCCACCGCGTCTGCATCGACAACTTCATAGGCGCTATGGCTGTAGGTCGCCATGAACCCCTGCGCGATCGCGAGCGTATGGTGATCCGCGGGCGTTTCACCGAGATCAAGGCGCATGAAGGCGACTATGGGAGTGCCGTCGGGGAGTACCTGCACATCGCTGGGAATAAACCCGAAATGCTGGGTATACCAGGCACAGGTCGCTTGGTAGTCGGCCACCTCAATTACGATGTGACCAAGTTTGATTACTTCAGGCGGTGCAATCGGTGGACGCTGTGTGGCGTTGATTCGCGGTTGCTCTTGCGCCAGATTCCAAGGAAGTGGGGCTCTGTGTGCCAGGGTTTTACCTGACGTCTGGCCACAAACTGCTTCGACGGTAAACCCTGAAGGATCGGTCAGTCTGAGGTAATGCCCGCCGCCAGGATGTGTCGATGTCTCGATCGATGACGCACCTGGAATTTGAGTCAGCTTTTCCAGATCCTTGAGCGATTGGACTGCCAGCCCGAACCCGACAAAGCATGCATTTTCTGCACGCTGGACACGGTAACAATAGGGTGCCGGTTCAGTGCCGCGCAGATAGAGCGTTTCGGCGTTCTGATGACTGACGGTCAGGCCGAAGTCTGTCAGGAAATGCGCCGCCTCATTCAAGTCTGGCCGTTGAAAGATCAGGTGAGTCAGGCCTTGGGCTTTAACCGTCGGTTGCGGATGCCGGACAGGCTGTTGTGTTGCCAACCGGGGCATTTCATTTTTGTTATTCATTGTTCTTGTTTTCCAGTTTTCAGGGCAAAGCGATCCCCGAACCCCTGAAAATTCCAGGGGCGTTTTTTGTTGAGTCGGTTACCGCGCTCAGTCGAGAGGAGGAAGTACCGGTAACTCTTTGGTTGCCAGCGCTCTAGCCTCCTCGAGAGGCACACCCAATGCCCGCAGCACTAGTTCCGCTGTGTCAGATCCCGATTCGCGCCACGTTCTGTGCCCTTCCAGAACCAGGAAAATCGAGCCCAGGACGCTGCTCGATATCAACGTCAGTACTGAGAGCAATTGCTCCTGCGCAAACTGGTAGCGCCCATTGGAAAGCCCGCTCAGAAGATCCGTAGTCGCTTGACTGCTAAACATTTCGCGTAACGAAGAATTGCTCATGGCGAACTTATGGATGAATGCTCCCCACTGTGAATCTTCGTGCGCTCGACGAATGAAGAACCGAATGCCATTGGCAAGGCGCTGAGCCGGATCGGAGAGGGAATTGAAGCTCTTGTTGACGCGCTCATGCATCTCCTTCGCGAGATGGCTGGCGACCGCCTCGAACAGGCTTTCCATGCTGTCGATGTTGCTATAGACCGTTCCGCGCGCCACGCCTGCCTCTTGCGCGAGGTCAAGGATGTTCACTTGGGAGGTGCCTCTTTCAGCGAACAGGCGAAAGGCGGCTTGATGAATGCGGCGCTGTGTTGGATTCAGGGATTCCACGGTTCTCTCTCCAGGATTACCTCATGAAGCGATTGAACACCTGTGTTCATTTTCCGTCAACCATATTTTTAAACGTGTAGGTTGATCTGCCTTAAAATCAGCCTTAAGCCAGGTCAATTAAAATCCTACGCCATTGACATAATTGAACACGCATGTTCAATTATGTTGTATTTCAGGCTTGCCTTCTCGGCACATCAAGCCCTGCGCGGGCTGGCCGAATTCTCATCAGCTGAAGGACAGAACATGACCGGCTCAAAGCTCTTCAAACCGCTTCGATTGCCTAACGGCACGGTGATTCCAAACCGAATCGCCAAGGCTGCCATGGAGGAGAACCTTGCCGATGAGGATCACGCTCCTGGGGAAGCACTGGTCAAGCTCTATCGGCGCTGGGCGCAGGGTGGTGCCGGTCTGATCATCACTGGCAACGTCATGGTTGATCGCCACGCCTTGACCGGACCCGCCGGCGTGGTGCTTGAGGACGATCGCAACCTGGGCAAATTCAGGCTGTGGGCCGATGCTTGCGGCTGTCGCGGAGCTCAGGCCTGGATGCAAATCAATCATCCTGGACGGCAGCTATTGGCTTCAATGGGGCAACCGGCAAGAGGCCCCTCCGCCGTTGCGGTCGATATCCCCGGCCTCTCAAAAGCTTTTGTGCCACCCAGGGCCTTGAATGAGCAGGAGATCGAGGAACTGATTGAGCGCTATACCCAAGCGGCGGTGTTGGCAGAACGTGCCGGATTCACCGGCGTGGAGATTCATGCAGCGCATGGCTACCTGTTCAGCCAATTCCTTTCGCCCTTGACCAACCAGCGTAACGACTGCTGGGGTGGCAGCCTGGAAAATCGTGCGCAAATTCTCCTGCGAACCATCGATGCAATACGTCAGCGAGTAGCACCTATATTTTGCGTTGCTGTGAAGCTCAATTCCGCCGACTTTCAGCGCGGCGGTTTCGATGCCGAGGATGCGGCTCGCGTGGTGGAAATGCTTAACGCCAAGGCGGTCGACCTGGTCGAGTTGTCGGGTGGCAGCTACGAAAGCCCGGCAATGCAGGGGCAGACCCGCGATGGCAGCCGCTTGGCTCGAGAGGCGTATTTTCTCGAATTCGCGGAGAAAATAGGAGAAGTAGCGCACATGCCGCTGATGGTCACCGGCGGCGTGCGTAGAAAGGAGGTGGCGCAGCGAGTGGTGAGCGGTTCGGTGTCGATGGTGGGGCTTGCCACCGCGCTGGCAATCGAGCCGACCCTGCCAAGCCAGTGGATGGCAGGTCAGGACACCGAAGTGGAGCCCATCGTCGTCCGCTGGAAGAACAAGGCGCTGGCATCGCTTGCAGTGGCGTCGGTGATCAAGAAGCAGCTCGGCTTGCTGAGTCAAGGGAAACGGACAAAACCCAGGACGTCGCCACTCATGGCATTGATCGGCAATCAGCTGAAGTCTCGTCGCCAGGCGAAGAACTATCGGCAATGGGTTGGCCGGGTTTAGCCGGCCGATGATGACATCAGGACTAGGGTAGCGGCTTACCGGCGATTTTCCTGGCTCTGGCAGGTGTTACGCCCAGAGCCTTGAGAATCATCTCGGCGACCCGCTGGTCATGTTCCGCCACTACACGCCCTTCGACAACCGAGCGCATGGCTCCGGTTGTGCACGATACGACCATGTCCAGGGCAATCCCTTCGTCCTCGTAAGCGAGAGTCCCCGCGCGCAGACCTTCACGCAGATCGCCCAGCACATGAGCAGCCAGGCGCGAGCGCATGGCCTGATCGGAATGGATGATGCGCAGCAGTGCGTTGGCCCATTGATGGTCGTACGCGGCCCGGCATATGAACATGCGCACACCAATCGAAAGCCGCTGCGCACCGCAGTGCACGCCCGAACTCAGGGCGGAAATGGCATCGGAGAACTCACTCGCCATGGCGATGCCAACCGCCTCGAGTACTTCGTCGCGCGTTCGAAAATAGTTGTAGATGGTGCCGTTGGATACCGCGGCCTCCGAGGCGACATCGAGCAGTGCAATCTCCCCCACTTCCTTACGTGCGACAAGACGCAATGCCGCATCCACCAGGCCGCGACGGGTGCGTTCACGCTTCTTGTGCCCCCGAGTGAGAGGCTCTTGTTCAGTTGCTTCTGAAGGAAAAGTGGGGGAAGGCATCTTCAGGCTCTTAATCGAGGGGGCTCGTTAATGGTAATCGAAACGCTATCGGCTGTGGCGTCGGCGCTAGCCAACAGGCCCATACAGTCTCGAACGAGACTGCCTGCCTCTACGCCTGGGGCGTGGTGCATGATGATACGGTCGGGGCGAACCGCAACCAGCGTGCCTTTGGCAGCCAGCGGCAGGATGCCATGGTTCAGGTCTTCGATGAAGTCGCAACCGCCGTCGGAGCGCTGGCCGCAGGGTCCGATCTGCAAGAAGTGGCCGCCCATTTTGTCCCAGGAAACGACCTGAGCAGCAGTCAGCAGTGACAACGGGTCAACACCGAATCCAACCAGGGTCAGGTTGGCTCCAAGAGCATCGTCGCTCAGTTGGATCTGCTGTTGCATGTTGCGAACCCAGGCTTGGGGAAACAGACTGCCACGAACCAGCTTGTCGCCACGGCGATGCTGCACGAACAGACCCTGTTTGAAGATGTTCTTTGGCTTGATGTCCAGCTGCTCGAAGTACTTTCTGGTAGCGGGAGTCAACGCCAGCGTGCGCATCAGGCCGTGGATGAAGAACGCTGCGACCTTGTTTCTCGGCATCACCAGGCGGCCCATGAGTTTGGCCAGATTGATCATCGCCTGGGCATGGGGGCGACGCTCTACGTCATAGGTATCGAGTATTGCAGGCGCGGCATGGCCGCGAAGGACCCAGGCCAGTTTCCAGGCAAGATTGGCTGCATCGCGCAGTCCCGCTACGAGACCTTGCCCGACAAAAGGGGGGGTGATGTGGGCTGCATCTCCCGCGAGAAAGACGCGTCCCTTGCTGAATCTGTTGCAACAGCGCGCGTGGAACCGATACACCGCCTTTCGCTCGATTTCCAGCTCTTGCGGATTGATCCATGGCGCGATCAGTCGGGCTATGCTTTCGGAGCTTTCCAGCTCTTCCCGGGATTCGCCCGGGTGTAGCATGAACTCCCAACGCTCCCTTCCGCCGGGAGCGGGCATGTGCGGCGTTGGACGCCGTGGATCACAGATAAACTCAACGTGATCGATGGCTGACTTATGCCGGTTCCTGGCATCGACAATCAGCCAATCCTCACCATAGGTCTGTCCTTCGAATTCCTGGCCAATCAGTGCCCTGACCCTGGAGCTTGCGCCATCCACACCTACCAGGTATTGGGCGCGAACGGGATACGTCTGGCCATCATCGCCCCGTACGGTGGCGACGACACAATCTGATTCCTCGACCAGGTTCTCGAGCTCGAATCCTCCCAGGCTGGTCACTGTCTTCAGCCGGGAAACCTGGCTGCGCATCGCGTGTTCGAGGTCGGGTTGATAGAAAGTCACCAGTTTGGGATGGCCGTCGATGCACCCCGCGGTATTGGCCCGACCGAATTGCCCGAGGACCGGGGAGTGCATCCTCACTTCAGGGATAGCGATCTTCTCGAAAGCGTCTTCCGACAATCCGGCGAGTTGCAGGATGCGAAGCGCCTCATTATCCAGAGCAATGGCGCGGGGCATCAGCAGGACCTCATGGGTCTTGTCCAATACCAGTGTCTTTACCCCATAGCGGCCGAGCAGCGCCGCGATTGTCGCCCCTACCGGACCGTTACCGACGACCAGCACATCGACGGCGGTGGGAGGTAGTTCGGTAGCTTTCTTGTTGTTGTTCATCTCGAGCCCTTGTTGTGATTGAAGTCGTGAGACGTGGAGATCTCATCGTCAGGCAAGGTGAAGGTAAGTAATATTGAGGAATATTTCAATATTGATATTTTTGTCATTAATTTTCCAGGATCATTACTGCACCGTGATGAGGCCATGTGAGCTATGCCGAGGGCCAGTTTCCGACCGGTGAGGCTTGGCTTCTGAGCCGATCAGCGTTGTTATTGGAGTGACCACGTGCCATGCCTCACGAGGGCACACCCATGTTTTAGACTTCAGGAATCCAACGTGGCGCGTCCGCAGTCCCATCCGAACCCGGTCCAGCTCTGTTTCGTCGACTTCGAGCTCGACGAGGCCAACGCGTGCTTGTTACGTAACGGAGAAACCGTGCCGTTGGCGCCAACGCCCTTCACCCTGCTGTGCGCACTTGCACGCCAACCCGGATCGCTGGTGACCAAGGATGCCTTGCTTGATGCCGTGTGGGGGCATCGGTTCGTCAGCGATTCCGTGCTGAAGACGGCCATCAGCGATCTGCGCAAGGTGCTGGGCGACGACTCCAGGCAGCCCCGCTTCATTGAGACTGTGTCGCGGCGCGGCTATCGCTTCATCGCCACGCCCTCCCCTGCACCTTCGATGCCGCCTGAATCCGCGGCGGTGCCGTCGCTCGGCGTGCATCCATCACCGCCGTTCATTGGTCGCATCGACAAGCTCTCAAGGCTGCATCGGGCATGGGAACGGGCTTACGGCGGGCAACGTGCAGTGCTCTGGCTTGCCGGAGAACCGGGGATTGGCAAGACCACGTTGATCGAGCATTTCCTCGCCAGCCTTGGCGGCATTGCCTGCGCACGCGGCCATTGCGTGGAGCACTACGGCACCGGCGAGCCGTACCTGCCGGTGTTGGAGGCGTTGGCCGATCTGTGCCGCAGCGACCCTGCCCTGCCGACGCTGATGCGCGCCGTGGCGCCGACCTGGTTGCTGCAACTGCCGTGGCTGAGCACCGCGCAAGAGCGAGACGCGTTGCGGCGCGAGCTTGCCGGCATCGGTCCGGATCGCATGTTGCGGGAAATGGGTGAACTGCTGGACCGCTACACCGAGCAGCGACCGCTGTTGCTGATAACCGAAGACCTGCACTGGAGCGATCGGGCAACGGTCCAGCTCATCGACTATTTGGCGCGGCGACGCGGCCGCACTCGGCTTATGTGGCTGGCGAGCTTCCGCGTCGCCGAGGTGGTGGCGCTCGATCATCCGCTCAACTCGTTGCGCCACGAACTGCGCCTGCAACGTCTGTGCGAGGAAGTGGTGCTCGATCCATTCTCGGAAACCGAGGTCGCTGACTATGTCGCGCTGCGTTCGGCCTCTCTGGCCCGCGATGAAACCTTCGTGCGTGCCCTGCATGAGCGCACCGACGGTGTGCCGCTGTTCGTGTCGTCAGTCATCAGCGAAGTGATGGACACCACGGACGACGACGCCACCATCGAGGCCCGGCTGGCGGGGATGGCGGTTCCCGAGAACCTCGCGGCCATCATTGATCACTACATCACCAGGCTCGGCCCGGAGCAGCATGCGTTGCTCTCGGCGGCAGCGGTATGCGGAGTCGAATTCCGGGTTGAGACGGTTTCGCTGGCCCTCGAACGCGACCTCGCTTCTGTGGCCCACACCTGCGAGGAACTGGTGCGCGAGCAGGTGTGGCTTACGCGGTCGCGGGCCGCCGAACCTGAGGAGACGGTGGAGCAACCCTACTCGTTTCGGCACGCCCTCTTCCGCCAGGTACTGTACGACCGCACGTCGCGCTCATTGCGCACCCACCTCCATCGCCAGGTTGGCACTGCCCTCGAACGTGAGCGCATGGCCGGCGTGCCGGTTGCTGCCTCGGAGCTGGCGACGCACTTCGACCGGGCTCGGCAGCCGATGATCGCGCTGCGCTATTACGCCGAGGCCGCAGAAGCCGCGCTGCTGCACTTCAGCCCGGCCTTGTGCATCGGCCTCACTGAGCGCGCATTGGTCCTGCTGCGGCAGGCACCAGAAGGGATGGAGCGCGATGCGCTCGAAATTACCTTGGCCACACTGCAGGGGGTGTCGGCTTTCCACACGTTCGGTGTCGGCAGCGAAGCCAGGAACGCGTTCGAACGCGCGTACACGCGGCTAACGAATGTACCCGGGCATCCAATGCGCGGTCGCCTGTTGCACGGATTCGGCTATCTGCTCGGTCTGCGCGGCGACTATGCGCTGGCGCTGGAGGTGGCGGAACGCGCCGAAGCCCTCTCGTGCGAGTCGAACGATCCAGCGCTCATGCTGGTGGCGTGCATCGTGCAGGGCGAGGTGCACCATCTCCAGGGTCGCACGCAGACAACCCGCAGTTGGCTAGAGCGCGCCCTCGCGATCGCCGAGCCGCTGGACATCGGGACGAATGAGGTCTTTGCGGTCGATCCTCAGGTCATGCTGCACGGTATGCTGGCCATAGAACTCGTGCGTTCTGGCCTGGTTGAGCAAGGCCGGGCCCACATGCAGCGGGCGCGAACCCGCGCGCAAGCGCTTCGCCAGCCTATGACGTGGCTGGTCGCTGCCTGGCAGGAGGTGCTGATCGAGGTGCGGCTGGGGAACCATCTGCGTGTAGCTGCGCTGGCTGACGACATGCAGAAGTTGGTCGATGAGTATTCGCTCGCACTGGGGCGAACGGCTTGTCGCTGGTGGCGCGGCTGGGCCGACGCGCGCAACGGTGCACCGCGCGACGGCTACCGTCGCATCCGTGAGGCGTATGAAGAGCACACCGGGCTTGGAATGCGCTCCGGTGCCAGCGAAGTGCTCGGCTACGCCACCGAGGCGCTGCTGCTCGCCGGTGATTGCACCGCAGCGCAAGTCGAGCTGCAGGAAGCATTTCGGGTGGGCGAGGAGCTGGGCGAGCGCGTATACCTGCCACAGCTATTGCTGCTGGAGGCAGCGATCTCGCGAGCACAGGGTCAGCCCGACGCCGGCATCGCTGCGGTGCGGCGCGCAGTTGAAGAAGCTCGCGCCCAGGAAGCACCGTGGCTGGAGCTGCAAGCGCTGGTCGAACTGTGCGAGCACCCTGACGCTACGGCCGAGGACCAACAGGCATTGGCCACGCTGGTTGACCAGTCACCCGAAACTGACGGAACCGAGCTGGCGAAACGTGCGCGCTCGCTGCTTCAGGGCGCAAAGTCGGCTTGATGAGTTAAGGCCGCAAACTTGTGGGAGCGAGCCTGCTCGCGATAGCGGCATGCCAGCCACCGATGAAGTGACTGCCAGGCCGCTATCGCGAGCAAGCTCGCTCCCACAGTGATTTGGCTAGTTCGCCGATGTTGCGTACAGCCGCTGAACCTGTGGGAGCGGCACTGTCCAGACCGAAGTCTGACCTTTCGCTTACGACTCGCCCCAGGGAACCGCTTACGCTGTCGTCGAACTTTCTTGCCCCCCTGGTCTGCGATGATCCTGAACCCTGAATCCAAATACCCGAGCCGCCGCTCGTACGTAGTGAAGCTGCGTAGCGACGCCGCGCCGGGGGCCCTGGTGGGCCGCCTCGAAAACCTGGTCACCGGACGACAGCGCGAGTTTTCGTCAGCCGAAGAGCTGTTGGAGTCGATTGCCTTGGACCTCACGTTGGCAACCGGCGAGCACACGGCAGATGCCGACGGCGAGTGACGTCTCCCACATGAATGTGCGCTCGATATGGCGACCGAACGGCGACGCTTCGCTGACGACTTCGCACACACCGGGCCTTACGCTGATGCCATCTCGAATCCACACGAGTCCAATGCGATGCCGCGACTTCCAGCTTCCTTTCCACTGTCCCTTCACACCGCTCGGACAACCTTGAAACGGGCCGAGCGCCCGGCCGTGCTCGCCGTTGCGGCCGTCCTTGCCACTTCGATCGCCCTCGCCCTGGCCGGTTGCTCCACGCCGGTCGTCAAGCCGTCGGTCGACCTGCCGAGCAAATTCGCTGCGAGCACGGCCTCCGAAATGGAACCCGAAGCGGCGTGGTGGGAGGTCTACCACGACCCGGTTCTGACGGATTTGGTGCGCCGAGCCGCACGTGAGAACCGCGACGTGAAGATTGCCGCCGAGCGCTTGCGTACCGCGCGTGCCGGAGAAACCGTCAGCCAGTCCTGGCTGCTCCCGAGCGTCGGTGCATCCGTCTCCGGCAGCGATCGCAGTAGCGGCTACAACTCGGCCACGAAACAGGGTTATCCGGATACCAGGACCACCAGCGTGGGCCTGGACGTCTCGTGGGAGCTCGATCTGAGCGGCCGCCTGCGCGCCGGCGCGGCGGCGGCTGACGCCGATGCGCTAGCCGCGGAGCACAGCATGCGCGGCGTACGCCTGCTGGTGATGGGCGATGTCGTCAGCAATTATTTCACACTGGTCGGTGCACAGCGCCAGGTCGCGACGCTGCGCGCTATCTCGGCGATGCAGGACGAGACGCTACGCTTGGTCACCGCGCGTCAACAGGTGGGGCTGGCATCCGCCTTCGACGTCGAACGCGCGCAGACCGACGCCTTGTCGGCGCGGGCGCAGATTCCGCCGCTGGAAACCCAAGTGGCGGTGGCACGTCACCGTATCGCAGTGCTGATCGCAGACCAGTCTTTCAACACCACAAACATCCAGCCTTCAAGCGGTGATTTGATCGACGTGCCCGAGGCCAAGCCCGGCCAGCCCGCCGAGTTGCTGCAACGCCGACCTGACGTACTGGTGCTGATGGCACAACTCGACGCCGCCAATGCTCGTCGCCAGCAAGCGAAAGCCGAGTGGTTCCCGCAACTCTTTCTCGGCGCGTCCTTCGGCCGCCAGGGCCTCAACCTGAACGGTGCCGATCTCGGCGCTGCGCGCTTCACCAACGTCGCGGGCCTGCTGGCGATGCCGCTCTTCAACGCCGGGCGCACGCAAGCGATCAACGAAGCGGCCGAAAGTGCTCAACAAGAGGCGCTGCTGCGCGCGGAAGACGGCATCGTACGGGCGCTCGAGGATGTGGAAAACGCCCTCGTCACGCTTGCGCAGGAGCGCCGCCGCTCGGGGTCGTTGCAATTGGCCGCCGCGTCCGCGGAGGCTGCGCAGAACCGCGCCCAGTCGCTGTATAACCGCGGGCAAATCGACCTGTTGCCACTGCTGGATTCGCAGCGGGCGCGCCTGACGGCACGCCTGAATTCCAACGAAAGCAACACCCGCCTGCTGCTCGATAGCGTGCAGCTCTACAAGGCACTGGGCGGGGGCTGGCAGGTGTTCGAACAACCCTCCAACCCAACCGCATCCGCCAAAGCCGACCGGCCACCACTTTCCTAAGAATCTGTCGTTTTCCAAAGAGGAACCGTCTTGAAGAATTCCCTTACTGCGGCCGGCGCCCTGGCCGTCGCCGTCATGCTGTCCGCGTGTAGCCCCGACCAGCCCACCGTACAGGCGCCACGACCGGTACACACCGTTGAAATCAGCTACGACAATGCCCGCGACATCAGTCGCTACGTGGGTACCGTACAATCGCGACATGAAGTCGACCAAGCCTTCCGCGTGGGCGGCAAGGTCGCCCAGCGCAAGGTCGAGGTAGGCCAGTTCGTGCGCGAAGGCGACATACTGGCTGTGCTGGATGACAGCGACTACCGCCTCGCCGAGCAAGCGTCGCGACAACAGTGGACGGTTGCCGTCGAGCAGACGCGTCAGGCCGACTCGGACCGCCAGCGCCTGACCGACCTGAAGGCTGACGGCTCGGTCAGTGCGGCCGACGCCGAGCGCGCGCAAACCAATGCCCAAACCGCGCATGCAACCGCCGAGGCCGAGGCGCGAAAGCTCGAACTCGCGCGTAACCGGCTCAAGTACACCATGCTGCGCGCCTCGCGTAGCGGCGTCGTTACGGCGGTGCGTTTTGAGGCCGGACAGGTCGTACCGGAGGGGCAACCGGTTGTCTCGATCGCGAACCCGGATGAATCCGAGATCGTCATCGACGTGCCCGAGGATCAGCTAGCCGTCTTCAAGGACGCGCAGTTCAAGGCCTCGCTGGCCAGTGCGCCGAACGAGGTCTTCGATGTCACGCTGCGCGAGCTATCGCCGCAGGCTGCAGCGCAGACGCGCACCTATCGCGCGCGGCTCAAGCCGGTCCAGGCACTGCCGCTGGGCGCCACCGCCACGGTGATGGCCGAGCGAGTCATGACAAGTGTCTCTGTAGCGGCAGTGCCAGCCACTGCATTGACGCAGAGCGGCGGCCAGCCGGCGCTGTGGGTCGTCACGCCTGTGGGCAAGGATCCGGTAGGCTTCGTCGAACTGGAGCGTGTGGCGGTGTGGGGCTACCGCAATGACGAGGTGCTCGTCTCCGGGCCGCAGACCGGTGTGTTGGTCGTCACCGCCGGCGTCCAGAAGATGGCATCCGGCCTCAAGGTCGCGCTCCCCGGTACAGAGATCATTGACGCGAACATCACGCAGCAGGCCGCCCGATGAACAACTTCAACCTCACCGACTGGGCGCTGCGCCATCGCGCCATCGTCCTGTTCATGCTCCTCATTGTCGCGGTGGCCGGTGCCTTCAGTTTCACCAGGCTCGGTCAACTCGAGGATCCGAACTTTTCCGTGCCCTCCATGACCGCCATGGTCATCTGGCCGGGCGCCACCGCCCAGCAGTTGCAGGACCAGGTCCTCAACCGCATGGAGAAGAAATTCGAGCAGATCGACAACTTCGAAAAAGTGGTCACCTACGCGCGGCAAGGCTACGCAGGCATGACGCTCACCGTGCGCGGCGGCACCTCCAAGGCTGACCAGCGCGAGGCCTGGTACCAGGCGCGCAAGAAACTCAACGACCTGAGCCTCGAGATGCCTGACGGCGTGATCGGCCCGATTCTGAACGACGAGTACGGCGACGTGTATGGCCTGATGTACGCCATCAAGGGCGATGGCGTCGGCCACGCCGACCTGTCGGACGCGGCCGAGGACATCAAGCGCCAGATGCTGAAGGTGCCGATGGTCAAGAAGATCGATCTCATCGGCAAGCAGGCCAAGCGTGTCTATGTCGAGTTCTCGCACGAGCGCCTGGCAGCGCTGGGCATTACACCGCTGACCATCACCGAAAGCCTCAAGAGCCAGAACGAAATGTTGCCCGCAGGCCAGATCGACACCCGCGGCGACCGCGTCATGGTGCGCGTAAGCGGCCAGTTCGTCAGCGAAGAGGCTATCCGCAACGTACCCATCGCCGCAGGCGGCCGGCTGATCAAGCTCGGCGACATTGCCACCGTCACGCGCGGTTTCGAGGATCCGCCGACCTACACGGTGCGCCACAACGGCCAGCCAGTGCTGATGCTCGGCATCACGATGACCAGCGACGGCAACATCGTGGACCTTGGCAAGGCGATGGACACGGCAGTCGCCAGGATCCAGTCGGAACTTGCGCACGGCGTGGAGCTGGAGCTCGTGGCCGACCAACCCACCACGGTGAAGGATGCTATTCACGACTTCGGGCGCGCGCTGGCCGAGGCGCTGATCATTGTGATCGCGGTGAGCCTGGCCAGCCTGGGCTGGCGCGCCGGCCTCGTGGTCGCGACCACGGTGCCGCTGGTGCTGGGCGGCGTGGCGCTGGTGATGCTGGCGATGGGCTGGAACCTCGAGCGTATCTCGCTCGGCTCGCTGATTATCGCGTTGGGACTGCTGGTGGATGACGCCATCATCGCCATCGAGATGATGGTGGCGAAGATGGAAACCGGCATGGACCGCGTGAAGGCGGCCGCCTTCTCCTATCAGTCCACCGCCATGCCGCGCCTGACCGGTGCTCTCATCACCGTCGTGGGCTTCCTGCCGATCGGCCTCTCGAAATCCACCACTGGCGAGTACGCGGGTGGCATCTTCTGGATCGTCGGCGCCGCGGTACTGTTCTCGTGGATCTGCTCCGGCATCTTCACGCCGTACCTGGCGGTCAAGATGCTGCCCAACGACTTGGGTAAGCACCAGCATGGTGATCCGTACGACACGAAATTCTACCGCAGCCTGCGCCGCCTGATCGACGCCGCCATCGAGCGCCGCTGGGTGGTCATCGGTGCGACGTTTGGCGCGCTGGTGCTTGCACTGGCCTGTATCAAGCTAGTGCCGCAGCAATTCTTCCCCAACAGTTCACGTCCTGAACTGGTCTTTGACCTGCGCGTCAAGGAAGGCGCCTCGTTCGCCGCGACCACCGAGCAGGTCAAGCGCATGGAGGAGATCCTGGCGAAGGACGAGGACGTGCGTTTCTATACCGCCTACACCGGCGCCGGCGCACCGCGCTTCTATCTCTCGCTCAACCCCGAGCTGCCGAATCCGGGATTCGCCCAATTCGTTGTAATGACCAAGGACCTGGATGCACGCGAGCGGGTACGTGCGCGGCTGGTGGCCTCGGCTGACCAACAATTCCCACAGGCGTGGGTGCGCGTGACCCGCCTCGAGTTGGGGCCGCCTGTCGGCTACCCGGTGCAGTTCCGCGTCGTAGGCCCCGATACCCAGGTGGTGCGCCAGATTGCCCGCGACGTGGAGAAGGTGGTTGGGGCCAACCCGAAGGTACGCGACCTCCAGCTCGACTGGAACGACCCGGTGCGCACGCTGAAAGTGGAGCTTGATCAGGACAAGGCGAGCGCGCTTGGCCTCGCACCGGCCGACGTGTCGCTGGCGACCCAGACCGTGATGAACGGCGCAACCCTGTCGCAACTGCGTGAGCGCGAGGACCTGATCGACATCGTGGCCCGTGCCGTGCCAGAGGAACGCTTGAACCTCGACACATTGAAAGACATCAACCTTTACACACGCCAGGGTACGGTAGTACCGCTGTCGCAAGTCGCACAGGTGCGCTCTGAACTGGAAGAGCCAGTGCTGTGGCGCCGTAACCGCGATATGGCAATCACGGTGCGTACCGATGTGAGGGATGGCGAGCAAGGTGTATCGGTGACGCAGGAAATCCAGCCGTTGCTCAAGGATATCGAAGCGAAGCTACCGTCGGGTTACCGCATCGACGTGGGCGGTGCGGTGGAGGAAAGTGACAAGGCGAACAAGGCGCTGCTCGCGGTGGCCCCGTTGATGTTAATCACCATCCTGCTGTTACTCATGCTGCAACTGCAGAACTTCTCCCGCATGTGGATGGTGGTGCTGACCGCGCCGCTGGGCCTGATCGGCGTGGTGCCGGCACTGCTGGTGTTCCAGTCGCCGCTGGGTTTCGTCGCGATCCTGGGCATCATCGCACTGGGTGGCATGATCATGCGCAACGCAGTGATCCTGATCGATCAGGTACAGATCGAGATCGCCGAAGGGCGCGACCCGTGGAATGCTGTTCTGGATGCTGCCATTCACCGGGCTCGTCCGGTGATGCTGACGGCGCTGGCTACCGTCCTCGCCATGATCCCGCTAACGCGCAGTGTGTTCTGGGGGCCGATGGCAATAGCGATCATGGGCGGCCTGACCGTGGCGACGCTGCTGACGATTTTCTTCGTCCCGGCGTTGTACGCCGCGTGGTTCAAGGTGGGTCGCCAGACGGCCGCTGGCATCCAACAGGTGATGGGGGACGCCGCGCTCGCTTCTGAGGGATGAGTGCCGTGACACTGTGCTCCCGACCTCACCGCTATTGGAAAGGCTTGCTCAGCGCCGTTTCTGAAAACAACCGAGGTCTGCCGCGTGGTTCTGCGAACGTTACGCTCTTTCGCACCCTCGCGGCTGACAGGAAATGCTGATGGCCAAAGGAGCTGCTTACGACAGACTGCTTTCGGCCGATTGTGTTGAAAAAGTCGATATTGATATCCTCAACCGTTCTCGTGGACTGGTTCTGGATAGATGCTCATGTTGACTGGCTTGAATCATTTTACGTTGGCGGTTGTGAACCTCTCTCGCAGTATCGAGTTTTATGTGGCTCTACCCGGCTTTAGATTGGCTGCCCGCTGGGAGACGGGAGCTTATCTTTCCCTCGGTGACCTCTGGCTTTGTCTGTCTCTCGATGAGAGTCGTGTGGCGGAAAAACAGCCTGATTACACCCACTATGCGTTTTCGGTGGGGCAGGACGATTTTGAAGAAGTCACCGCTTACTTGCGGCTTCGTAACGTTATTGAGTGGAAATCCAATTCGAGCGAAGGTAACTCGTTTTATTTTTCGGATCCCGATGGGCATCGCCTGGAAGTGCATGTAGGCAGCCTAGCTTCAAGGCTTGAGCAATGCCGGCGCCAGCCGTATGCAGGTATGGAGTTCTTTGACTGACCGTTTTCGTCTGATTTTATTGAAGAAGTAGCTCTGCTATCCGGCCTGCGGCAAAATCTATGCATTGGCCAGCAGGGAAGCACGCAGCATGATGGGACAGTTATCGAGTGGGCAGGAGCGGCTGTTTTACTCGTTCAACCTTGAAGATCACATCCCCGCCAATCACCTTCTGCGCAGCATTGATCGGTGTCTCGATCTGAACGATCTGCGCCATTACCTCGCCGATTTCTATAGCCCGATTGGGCGTCCGTCGATTGATCCCGAACTGATGATTCGCATGCTGATCGTGGGCTATTGCTACGGCATTCGCTCCGAGCGGCGGTTGTGCGAAGAGGCCCATTTGAACCTGGCGTATCGCTGGTTCTGCCGGTTAAGCCTTGAAGATGAAGTCCCCAATCACTCGACCTTTTCCAAGAATCGACACGGCCGTTTTCGGGACAGTGATCTGTTTCGCTGGTTGTTCAATGAAGTGCTGCGTCGCTGCATGGACGCCGGTCTGGTTAAAGGCGAAGGCTTTGCCGTGGACGCCAGCATCATCAAAGCGGATGCGAGTCGGCAGCGCGGCGTACCGGGCGATGAACCGATCAACTGGAGCGATCCGGCCCTGAGCACCCGCGCCGTGCGTGAGTACCTTGAGGCCCTTGATGAAGAGGCTTTGGCCGAAACGCTACCGAAGCGCCTGTCGCTGACGGATCCTCAGGCTCGCTGGACCGCGGCTCCAGGCGGCCCAGCGTTCTACGCTTATTCCACGAATTATCTGATCGATACCGAGCACGGCGTCATCGTGGATGTGGAACCCACACCGGCTCATCGCACGGCCGAGGTCGAGAGCACCAAGACCATGATCGATCGGGTCGAAGCGCAGTTCGACATCAAGCCGGAACGCCTCATCGGCGATACCGCGTACGGCACCGCGCCGATGCTGGCCTGGATGGTGGAGGAAAAAGACATCGAACCGCACGTGCCGGTGTGGGACAAAACCGAGCGCAAGAACGACAGTTTTTCGAGCAACGATTTCCACTGGGATGAAGAGGTTGAGGAATACCGCTGCCCGGTCGGCAACGCATTGCGCAGCGAATGGCGAGCCTTCAAGAACGAGCGCTCACACGTCACCAAAGCCAACACCATCATCTTCCGATCCCGGCAGACCGACTGCGTTGCCTGTCCGATGAAAGCCAAGTGCTGCCCAAACAGTGCGTTCCGCAAAATCGCTCGCAGCGTCCATGAAGCCGCGCGTGATGTGGCTCGGCGCATCGCGGCGACGCCGGCATATCAGCGCTCTCGCCACGAACGTAAGAAGGTCGAAATGTTGTTTGCCCACCTCAAGCGGATCCTGAAATTGGATCGCCTGCGGCTACGTGGCATGAGTGGCGCGACCGATGAGTTCACGCTAGCCGCCGCGGTACAGAACCTGCGACGGCTGGCCAAATTTACCTCTCAAGGGCCACCGGTCACGGGATAGGTGCGCCTGCACTCAGCAAAAAACCTCAAATTAACCCAATAACCGAGCAGCAAAGGTCAACGAAGGGCCGAGAAACCACGCAATGTGGTGAGTAGGTTCTCCGCTGATGGCCGTGCCTGAGTTCAGGCGATCCGAAAATCCGACTTTTTCAACAGAATCGGCCAAAAGCGGCCCTTGGGCGAACTATAAGTCCATCAATTTCTGCATTAACTAAAGTTCGGCTCGGTCAACACATTGAGCCCTGACTGGCGCAATCGCATGCGAAAAAGATAATCACGAAGATTTGATGTTTTTTTCAGCCATTGCGCACTTTCGGGCACGCGTTCCAAATAATCGAGCATAGGCGTCAGGATGGCGTCCGCCATGCTGTAGTCCGCCCCGCAGAAAAATTGCTGCCCGTCCAATTGCTTCGCCAGCAGCCCAAGTGTCTGGATAGCCATGGGCTCGGCGATAGCCACGGCGTCTCTATCGATTGGGCCTGACGGCTGCACAGGTGAAACCAGCAATAAAAGATAACGACGTATCAGTCGATCATCGGCATACATCGCCAAGGCAGCGGACCACTGATCGACCTTTAGCTTCTGGGCCAAGTCAGCGGGTTTTAGAGAAGTGTGCGCAAAGGCTTCATCCAGGTAGCGGCAAATAGTAGTTGTTTCAATTACGCTCCGCTCTCCATGCAATAAAACCGGGACCTTGCCATAAGGATGCAGTGCCTTGTGTTCAGGGCTGTGGAGCGTGATCGTTTTACCATCCACGTGCATCCCGTGTGTGTAATCTAGCGCTTTCTCTTCGCAGTAAAGTCTGACACTACGTACGAAGGTGCTAAATCCAGGTCCCAGTATGTGCAATCTCATGAGTAGCTCCTTGAGGGAAGAGTCGGCAATTCTGGTCGGTATGACTTTATGTTCAAGAACATAAAGTCCCGTTTTGTCATACTCCATCTCACGCTTTATCAAGGAGAAGACGTATGCCCTGGCCTGCTACACAGCGCGCAACCACTCGACAGATGATTCTGAATAGCGCAGCGCGACTTTTCGCACTAGAAGGTTTCGAAAAAGTCAGTATCGACTCAATTATGGAGAGTGCGGGATTGACCCGGGGGGCCTTCTATAGTCACTTCGCATCCAAAACGGAGCTTTACACCGAAGCTATTAGAAATGCCGCGAACGCGGGGGGCGCGATACTGGAAGAGGCTGGTAAAGACGGTTTGCAGCAGGTAGTGAAAGACTATCTCCGTATGGACCATCGGGATGCAAGCCGAATGCACTGTCCGTTAGCCTTCATGGTCAATGATGCTGCTCAGCAGGACGGAGCCATCCAGGAGAGCTATACCCAAGTGCTTGCAGCTTTCATTACACGTCTAGAATCCGGACTGAAATCGACGACAGAGGCGGATACACGCCAGCATGCTTTGCAAATTGCCGTAGGGATGATTGGTGGCTTGGCACTAGCTCGAGCTGTGGCCGATGATCAATTGGCACAAGAGATTCTTACAGCCTGTCAACAGGGATGTTTGCAGCTCGTTGAGCTGTGACAAGCCATAACAAACAACGAAACGACCGCTTTGGATCGACTGCTACCCTTAGCCAGAGGCAACAATCGGCCATATACAATGGGATGGACTCCTCCTCACCTCGGCATCTTGAGTGCCAGACTGAAGGTGCGAACCACAGTCAACCGTGAGAAGGAGTCCACACATGAAGCTTATGCGCATTGGGGTCGACCTGGCCAAGAACGTGTTTCAGATCCACGGCGTGGATTGTCATGAACAACCCATCTGGCGGCAATGCCTACCGCGTGATCGCTGGCTGCAAACGGTGCTGGAGAAAATCGAACCCGGCTGTGAAATCGGTATGGAGAGTTGCGGTGGAGCCCATCATTGGGCGCGACAACTACAGGCACGCGGATTTCGGGTGAGACTGATCGCGCCGCAGTTCGTCAAACCATACGTCAAGAGCAACAAGAATGACGCCAACGATGCCGAAGCAATCTGTGAGGCAATGAGCCGCCCCAGCATGCGCTTCGTCGCCGTCAAGACCATCGAACAACAGGATATCCAGGCGACGCATCGCATCCGGGCCGGCTTAATCGAACAGCGGACGGCCAAAGCCAATCAGATTCGTGGGCTGATCGCCGAGTACGGCCTTGTTGCTCCGAAGGAGTTGCTGATGCTGCGTCGCGCCATACCGTGCTGGCTGGAAGAGGCGGATAACGGTTTGACGGTACGTTTTCGTCGTCTGCTGAATGGCCTGTGGGGCGACCTTCGCACACTGGATGAACGCGTGGGCGAACTCGACAGCGAGATATCGGCAATCGCGGCAAGTGAACCAACGGCCGTTCGCTTGCAGCAGCTGCGCGGGGTCGGCCCGATGATAGCCACCGCACTCGTTGCTGCCATTGGTGATGCCCGACAGTTTGCCAATGGCCGGCAGTTGGCCGCCTCGTTAGGGCTGACGCCGAGGCAACACAGCTCCGGCGGCAAGGATCGACTGCTGGGCATCAGCAAACGTGGCGATGCTTATCTGCGAGCGCTGATGATCCATGGTGCACGATCGGCACTACGCACGGCCAAATTTAAAGATGACCGGCTCAGCCAGTGGGCTGTCCGTTTAGCTGAGCGCTCGCATCCTAATGTGGCGGCTATTGCGCTAGCCAACAAAACTGCGCGCATGGCTTGGGCGATGCTACGCAACGGCACTGATTACCAAGCGGATCGGGCAGCGGCCTGACCCATTTATCCAAGGAGAAGCACCTCTACACCACGATTGCGAAGCAACCCGAACAATGGCAAACCGGTCGAACCGGCGTCGGAAAAACCCTCTAATGACCAGGTGCGTAAAGCACGTAGAAGCAATTGGGAGCCGACGCGCGAATAGCCCATCATGGCCCTGCATCGAATCGATGCTGAAATCAGAGGCCGAATATACGTGTGCAGTCGGCACGGGCGTCAAAGCGAAGGGGGCTTGCAACGAGGAGGAGTCCATATACGGTCTATCGATTGCTCTGCTGGCGTTAGTATTCGAAATTATCCTTCACGCCTGGAAAATCGAAATGTAGCTACTTGAGACTCCCGGCCAGGAACTGCTGCAACCGCTCGCTTTGAGGCTGTTCCAGCAGCGTGCCTGGCGCTCCCGACTCCTCCACCCGCCCCTGATGCAGAAACATGACGTGGTTCGACACCTGCCTGGCAAACGCCATTTCGTGGGTGACGACCACCATTGTCCTGCCCTCTTCGGCCAGTTGCTGCATGACCTTGAGCACCTCGCCCACCAATTCAGGGTCAAGGGCTGAGGTCGGTTCGTCGAACAGCATCACCTCAGGTTCCATGGCCAACGCACGGGCAATGGCCACCCGCTGTTGCTGACCGCCGGACAAATGCACCGGGTACTGGGCCTCGACTTTTTGTGGCAGCCCCACCTTGGCAAGGTAATGACGCGCCCTTTCCAGCGCCTGCGCCCGACTGATACCGAGCACGCTCATCGGGCACTCGATGATGTTTTCCAGCACGGTCATGTGGCTCCACAAATTGAAGTGCTGAAACACCATCGACAACCGGCTGCGCAGGTTCCGTAACTGCCCGGGGTTAACCACACACAACTCGCCCCTTGAGTTTCTGCGGGTGAGCAACTCTTCGTCATTGACGACAATGCGCCCGGCCGACGGTTGTTCCAGATGGTTGATACAACGCAAGAAGGTACTTTTCCCGGACCCGGAGGAGCCGATGATGCTGATCACATCACCCGCCCTGGCCTTGAGCGAAACCCCTTTCAACACTTCATGGTTGCCGTAGTTTTTATGGACATCTTCAACGATCAATTTATACATTCGAGCAAGTCCGATAGGGGTCAGTGCATCCGCGGTTTGAGGTAGGCCAGCCAATGCAGCTCGCCGCGTCGAAACAGCCAGATCAGGAAAAAAGCACTGGCGGCGTACAACACCCCGGCAATGCCAAAGGCGGTAAAGGATGCATAGGTCGCCGAGTTGACATCCCGGGCGATCTTCAGCAAATCGGGCACCGTGGCGGTAAAGGCCACCGAAGTGGAATGCAGCATCAGAATCACTTCATTGCTGAAAAACGGCAGTGCGCGGCGCAACGCCGACGGCAGAATGATCCGGCGATAGAGCGAGAATCGGCTCATCCCGTAGGCGCTGGCGGCCTCGATTTCGCCGTGAGCTGTCGCTCTGATGGCGCCGGCGAAAATCTCGGTCATGTAGGCACAGGTATTGAGCCCGAAAGCCAGTACAGTGCAGTTGAAACCGTCACGGAAAAACGCGTTGAGAAAGTCCTGGGACCGCACCACATGCAAGCTGTACACCCCGGTGTAAAAGAACAGCAGCTGGATGTACAACGGGGTGCCACGAAACACGTAGGTGTAACACCAGACGGGCAGGCGCAGCAGCGGGTTGCGGCTGACGCGGGCAATCGACAACGGCACCGCGAGCACAAAACCCATCACCACCGAAAGTATGAGCAGCCACAAAGTCACCGCCAACCCGGAAAAGTATGGCCCGTCACTCCACAGGTAAGCCTGCCAGTAGTCCTGGAGAATGCCGTTCATAACGCAGCCTTCCTGACACCGACCGAGTAGCGGTGCTCCAGCCACAGCAACACACCATTGGAAACCGTGGTAATGGCGAGGTAGATCAGGCCGCCAACCAGCGTGAAGTAAAAGAACTGCATCGAGCCCTTGCCCGCATCCTGGGTGGCCTTGACCACATCTGTCAGGCCGATGATCGATACCAGCGCAGTCGATTTGATCAACACCTGCACGTTGTTGCCAATGCCGGGTAGCGCATGACGCAACATTTGCGGGAACAGGATTTTGCGAAAGGTCTGCCCGTGAGTCATGCCGTAGGCCCTCGCCGCTTCGATCTGCCCCGCCGGGACTGCCTGGAAGGCGCCGCGAAAAGTCTCGGTAAAGTAGGCCCCGTAAATGAATGCCAGCGTCACGACACCGGCCAGAAACGGGTCGATATCAATTTGGGCGATGCCCAGCCAATCGGTCATCCGGTTGAGCAGCATCTGCAGGCTGAAGAACAGCAGCAACATGATCACCAGGTCCGGCATGCTGCGGATCATGGTCGTGTAGGCCGTGGCCAGCGTGCGCAACAAACGATTGGACGATAACCTGGAACTGGCGCCCATCAGCCCGATCAGGACGGCGATCAGCAATGAACAAAGCGCCAGTTTGATGGTAGCCAGGGTGCCCAGCAGAATCTGCGGGCCAAAACCTTCCAGAAGCATCTCACTCTCCTTGTTCTTGTTAGGGTGAGGTGAAGGGGGCAATAGAGCGCTCGAACGAGCGCCCTGTTCAAGGTAACGACGACGCGTCAGTTGGCGCCGTTACCGGGCACCGTAGACGTCAAAATCGAAGTACTTGTTGTTGATCCGCGCGTAAGTACCGTTGGCGAGAATGGTTGCCAGGGCTTTGTTCAAGTCTTCGCGCAACGCGACATCCTCCTTGCGCAGACCAAGGCCATCACCGACGCCGAAGAAACCCGGGGCATCCAGAGTGGCACCGGCAAATTCATAGTCCTTACCCGCCGCTGTCTTCAAGAAGCCGTAACTGGCTTGAATGGAACCCTGCAACGAGGCATCAAGTCGCCCCACGACCAGGTCGGCGTACACCTGGTCCTGATTTTGATAGGAAAGAACGTCCACGCCTTTGGAACCCCAAACCGCTTTGGCATAGGACTCCTGGGTCGAACCCTGCACTACACCAATGCGCTTGCCCTTGAGCGATTCGAGGGTCGGCTGTAATCCCGATCCACGCTTGGCCACTAACCGTGTCGGTGCATTGGACACCTTGTCGGTAAACGCAATCTGCTCCAGGCGTTTGGGTGTGACGGTCATCGACGACGCCACCGCATCGAACTTGCGCGCCAGCAGTGCCGGGATCATCCCGTCCCAACTGCTTTCCACCCAGACGCATCGGGCTTTCAGTTCGGCGCACAACGCCTCGGCGATGTCGACCCCGAAGCCGGTCAGCGTGCCATCCTGGTTCTTGTATTCCAGCGGTGGATACGTCGGGTCCACCCCCAGCTTCAACACTTTGCCAGACCAGTCGGCCGCCCCCGCCAGGCTCGAGGCCGTCAGGAACACCAGGGAAACGGCTGCAATCATCTTGTTCATTTTTATTCCTCTTCAGGCCGCAGATTTTTTACCGGCACAACGGGCGAAAATACGCCGTCTCAACACAGAAAACGTTCGACCAACTTGACCCAATAGCTCGCGCCCACCGGCAGGCAGCCGTCATTAAAGTCGTAGCCGGGGTTGTGCAGCAGGCACCCGCCTTCTCCCTCACCGTTGCCGATCACCAGATAGCTGCCGGGGCATTTTTCCAGGACAAAAGCAAAGTCCTCGCTGGCCGTGAACGGTCGCAAGTCATCGATCAGGTGTTCCTCTCCCAGCCAGTCGCGGGCGACTTCATGGGCAAATGCTGTCTGTTCGGGATCGTTGATCAGCACCGGATGGCAATGCTGGTAATCGATGTGGACCCGGGCGCCAAAACTCTCGGCCTGGCCCTTGACCAATTCAGTGATTCTGACCTCCAGCAAGTGGCGAATCTCGGGGGTCAGGGCGCGTACGCTCAGGCTCAGGTCGGCGCTGGACGGGATGACATTCGAGGCACTCCCGGCATGCAGGGAGCCCACCGTGATAATCGCCATCTCCTGCGGGTTAACGTTGCGCGAAACGATGCTTTGCAGGGCCATCACGATCGAGGCACCGACCACCACCGGGTCGACGGCTTTGTGCGGCACCGCGCCATGGCCACCGTTGCCGATGATTTTGATGTTAACCGTGTCGGCAGACGCCATGAACGGTCCGCTGTAAAAACCCAAATGCCCGACGGGATAACCCGGCACGTTATGCATGGCGAAGATCGCGTCACACGGAAACCGTTCGAGCAGCCCTTCCTCCAGCATTTTCCTGGCACCGCCCAGCCCTTCTTCCGCCGGTTGGAAAATCAGGTGGACGGTGCCATTGAACGCCCGTGTCCGGGCCAGGTACTGACCGGCTGCCAGCAGGACTGCTGTATGACCGTCGTGACCGCAGGCATGCATCACACCGTCGAGCCGGCTGGCATAAGGCAAACCGGAGGTTTCCTGTATCGGCAACGCATCCATGTCCGCGCGCAAGCCAATGGACCGACCCTCGCCATTTTTCAGGGTGGCAACGACCCCGGTCTTGCCCACCCCAGTGCTGACCTCAAAGCCCCACTGAGTCAAATACGCTGCAACCAGTTCACTGGTGGCGAATTCTTCAAAACCCAGTTCAGGGTGCGCGTGAATGCTGTGACGTATCGCGACCATTTCATCTTGCATCGCGGCAATACCAGGCAGGACCAGGCCGGCATTCATGGGTGTTCTCCTTCGACAGGGGTTGTGCGGCAGCGAAAGCGCTGTTGGGGTCGATCTTAGGGAACGGACGCTGGGCTGGGGAGGCGCAGTTTGGTTATGATGACAACCATGAGTTGTCACCAGGGTGGGCAGATGAAACTGCATCAATTACAGGCGCTGATTGCCAGCGCCGAAACCGGCAGTATCCGCGCGGCCGCGCGTTCGCTGGAGATTTCCCAGGCTGCTGTGACCAAAGCGCTGCGCGAGTTGGAAACCAGCCAACAGCTACCGCTGTTTACCCGAACCGCCAGCGGTCTGAACTTCACCGAGTACGGCAAAGTGCTGCTGACTCACGCCCGGCTGGTGATCAAGCAACTGGAGCACGCACAGACCGAGCTTGATCACATGCGTGGCAAGGCTCAAGGCCGGCTCTGCGTCGGGATCACCCCATGGGTCGCCCTGACCTTCCTGCCCGAAGTCGTGCTGGCTTTTCGCGAACGTATGCCACAAATCAAGCTGGAACTGTTCGAAAGCCTGATGGCCGTTGCCCAACCGCTGCTGCGCGACGGCAGCATGGACTTCGCGATTGGCCAACTCCATCCCACACAATCGACCCAGGAATTCGCCTGCGAAACCTTGCTCGATTACCAGACCTCGGTGCTGGTCCGCGAGGGGCACGCCCGACAGCATGCGCAATCGATCCACGAGTTACTGGAAGAAAACTGGACCCTGAACTACGCGCCGGACGGGCACGATGGGCTGATGCAGGAACTGTTCTGGAAACACGGCGCGCAGATCGATGAGAATCGAATCGTGCGTGCTCATTCGCTGGCCATTTTGCAGATGATGGTCGAGCGGGCCGACATGTGCACCTGGGGGCCGTCCATCGTGAGCACAGCCCCGCCATTTCTGGGGCGAGTGGTATCCCTGGGGCTGACCGAGCAATTCGAGCCCCGACAGCTGAGCATCGTGACGCGCCGTAATGGCGCACTGAGCAATCCGGCGGTCTGCTTCACCGAATGCCTGCTGCAGGTCATTCGGCGCCATGCGCGATCGGCCAAAAAGGAAGACCGCGCGCTGTTTGAAACCTTACGGCTGCGGCTGTGAGGTGACCCTACGGTTTTATGTCTGATACCTCAGGACGTCTTTGGGTCAAACATGGCTGCAGGTACCGCCGCCAAGCGTTCACTTCTGACTGATTTGTGCACGTGGCCACAGGCGGCTCTCGACCAGCAGCAGCCTCTCATGTGAGGCTGCGAAACCTCGGGGGCTCAAGCATCTGGATTGAGCGTCTCCCTGAGTTCCGCCCATTGCAATCGTGCATCCAATGCCGGACACAGCGCCTGGCCCCCCCTCTGTCATGCGATATTCCACTTTAGGCGGTACTTGCGCATAGGCCGTGCGATGCACGATGCCATCCGCTTCCAACTGGCGTAACTGCTGAGCGAGCATCTTCTGCGATATCTCGGGGATTAGCTTTTCCAGCTCGGAAAAGCGTTGCACCTGGCCACCGAAAAGGTGGAACAGGATCACCAATTTCCAGCGGCCTTCGAGTTGCCGGAGCACTGCTTCCACGCTGCAGGCGGCGGTCGACGGGGTGTAAATCGCTCTCATATTTACCTGACTTACTTTTTCGTGCGTTCTTGCCATTTGGTAACCCTGTAGCGAGAATTTGGGCAGCTCGCAGGAAGGACAGACCGTCACCCTGCCCGCTCGGCTGAGCGGGAATTTTCCTGGTAGCCCCGTCGAGCTCACCTACACCTTTGTACTCGACAACGGCAAGATCGCATCCTTGGAGATCAGCTGATGTGTCGGCGCTGATTGATCACGACAGCGCGCGCGAGTTGATGGAGAAACTCGTCAGAGAAACTCCGAAAATTTTGTGCAAACACTGTTCCTTTTGAGATGTGACCCGTCCTGAATATCCCGTTCTGCGCCTTAACCTGGAGATTTCAAGGGCTTTCGTATAGAACCTGGAGCGCGCGACCAATGAGTTTTTTTATCATGTAAAGGAGCGCAAAATGAGCTGCCTGGCGTTCGAATGACGTGTCGCAGTCGGCTGAAGGGGCCCAAGGAGGCGTTTTGAAACCATTCCCGCTCAGACCTGGCGCCTCAACTCTGAACATGTTCCTGCAAGGGGGCTTGCCACGCCGTGATGCTGTGCCGCAAACGTTAACGGAAAAAGCGGTCATCCCAGGCATTCCCAATGCTCGCTACTGGTTGGACCACGACCTGACTCTGTTCATTCAGGATGCAACTGAGGGCAACAAACGCGAGAGCGAGGCGCTCGCCAAGGCAGGGAAACCGAACAACATCCTGCCGCTGGCAAATATGCTGGCAGTTTCGGGAGGCGGTGACGCAGGCACATTCGCAGCAGGACTCATTACGGGGTGGACCACGCATGGGACTCGCCCCATGTTCAAGGTCGTCACGGGCATTAGCGCGGGCGCCCTGGTCGCCCCGTTCGCTTACCTGGGATCCGGGTACGACGACGTGATTCGGCATATCGCCAACGTCATCGGTCCAAAAGACGTTTTTCGTTCGCGAAACGTGTTAACCCGTTTTGCCAGCGACGGTATAGCGGACAGCAAGCCACTGTCGCGGCTCATTACAAAGTACGTCACTGCGCAGATTCTTGCGGCGATTGCGGCGGAATACGCCAAAGGACGAATCCTGCTGATCGGCACAACCGACCTTGATTCAGGGCGGCCAGTCACGTGGAACATGGGCACTATTGCCTCTAGCGAAGCACCGGGAGCGCTCGACCTCTTCCGCAACATCATGATCGCGTCGATGAGTATTCCCGGCGCAGTCTCACCCGTCATGATCGATGTGGACGTTGACGGCAAACAGTTTCAGGAAATGCACGTGGACGGAGGGGTAATCACTCAGGTGTTCCTTTACCCACCTGGCACCAAGATGGCGCTGAACAGAGCCACCGGAGCACCTTTGCGACTCGAGCGGCATTTCTATGTCATTCGTAATGGGACACTGGAGCCGCAGTGGTCCGGGACGAAACGCCGTACATTGAGCATCGGTGGTCGAGCCATCAGTGCATTGATTCAAACTCAGGGGATCAGCGACCTGGAGCGAATTTACCGTATGGCGCAGCAGGATGGAGCGGATTTCAATCTTGCGTACATTGGCTCCGACTTTTACTTTCCGCACAATCAGAAATTCGATGGCGAGTACATGAAGCGTTTATTCGATTACGCCTTTCAACTCAGCGCGAAGGGCTATCCGTGGCATAAATCGCCGCCCTCGGAAAACACTGAACTACGAAACACCGGCGGAACGATTTAGCCAATCTGTTGCGTCGACCGGTTGAATCCACAGCCAAAAGCAGCCCTTCAGATGCGTCTATGAAATGAGGGCTGATTCAGTTTTAAGTCAGCCAACTACTCAAGATGGTGAACAATGCTTTCGAACCTTGATGTAGTTCGCGCGCAATTGCGGGAAGCGGAACCGGTGTTGAAGCGTCTCGACCAGGAACTGGAAACGATCAATTTTGACCCTGCCGTCCCGTCCTGCGTCGAAGCAGCGACGCGTTGGATTACGGAAAACATTGACGGTTTCTTAGCGGGGTTCAATGGCAATCCAATTCTCGGCCCATTAGCGAATCAACTTAAGGTTCAGTATGTTGAAGGCATCCTGAACCAAGTGGTGTCCGCTCAGCACGCAAAGGTCAGCCAAGATAGCTAGCTATTGCCCATGAGGGTGGTGGCACTGAGTCGGCAACGGCCCTTCGTGGCAAGCAGGGGCACCTGAGGATCACGCGTTATTTTGTATTGTCCTTGGGTGTGCAGATGGTGTTGATCTGGAACTGCACCCCTTCAAGTGATGCCTTGATCTGATCGGCTGCGTGCTGACACGCCTCCATATTCTTGTACTCAGCATGGTCGACCGCTCGAAAGGGCTGTGGTCCGCTTGTACCAAGAATGATCCAGAGAATGAAGTTCATGATGCCTCCGACACTTCAGGTAGATGATGGAGTCTAGCAGTGGATGGATGACCGGGGCATAGAGCGCATTTGGAGTCGATACTTCAACTGGAAAATGGTGAGCCTCATGTAGGACGTGTATGACGAATATTGTCGGTTATGACCGGCTGCTTTGGGTCCAGGCTGTGTGAAAACGCACTGAGTACGTCGATAACGGAGAGTTGCGTGCGTTGCCTGCGAAACAGCAGACGGAAGCGCGAATTACCTTAGTCAGCTACATAGGTGTTCGTAAATGCGATTTGGGC
>NZ_JAHBDN010000076.1:0-36220 GCF_019956445.1 Pseudomonas sp. BF-R-19 | reverse complement strand
CCCACTTCCCATACCTATACCTCCCCACCCATAATGCACACCGCTGGTTCCCCAACTGATTGAAATGGGAACCGAAGGTGGTGCGCTGATTAAGATGGTTGCAGTCAAGGGAGAGCTCCTAGACCTAAGAAACTCTGTCCTGACTCAAGGCAAGTACCGGGAGCAGTTCCTGTCCCAACCCGAAGCTCAACATCTCGAAGTGAAGGTAACCGGGTGCGTGTTGATAGGGAGTGGAGAGGAACTCCAACCCCTGACCTCGGAGTATCTCTGCCGCAACTACCGGAACAACCTGCTGGCTGACACCACCAAGTCCTAGCGTACCACATCGGGAACCTTCTGGATGACCTGAAGACCCAAGTAGAGTTTGAGAGCAGTGACCGAGACGAGGCGCTGTTGAGCGTCACTATAGGTAGGCTTGAGAGTTATTTGGCCAACCTGAACGCAGCAGGCATGAACTGGTCAACTAATTTTGGACACCAGTTACGGTTTTCATGCAGCCAGTTTCTCCATAGCTACCGGTGAACGATAGCCGTTGTATCTATGGAGTCTGACGTTGTTGTAACGCATCACGTAGCGTTGCACGTCTATGCGGGCTTCATGCTCAGAGTTGTAGCCATCTTCTGGCACCCACTCTGATTTGAGGCTCCCAAAGAAACGCTCCATCGGGGCGTTATCCCAGCACTCACCTTTGCGACTCATGCTTTGCAAAAGTCCATGCTTGCGCATCTCATTTCTGAATTTATGGCTGGTGTATTGGGCAGCCTTGATCAGAATGAAACAGCACCTCTCTTGGCCGGCCTCGGAGTTCGACCGCCATTCGCAACGCTTCGCAGGTCAGCGTGGCATCGGAAATCATCGAAAACGACCAGCCCACAATCCGACGAGCGAACAGATCCAGAACTGCCGCAAAGTACAGCCAGCGCGTGCCGACCTTGATGTACGTCACATCGCCACACCACACTTGATTGACCGCTGTAACATCAAACTTGCGCTTGAGCACATGCGGCGCCACCAGTGCTTCCACGCCGGAAGATCTGTACTTGTGCCGCCGACGCTGACGACTGGTAATGCCCGCTTCGCGCATCAGGCTGCGAGCCATATGCCGCCCGACACGATGCCCCTTGGCTTGCAGCTCCTTGGCCAAAGTGCGCGAGCCAGCAGATGATCTGGATTCCTTGTGATGTTCGACCAGCACGGCTTTGAGTTTCTCCCGCTCAGGTTTCACCTTGCCTTGGCGCTGACGCCAGGCACAAAAGCTGCTGCGGTTGACGCCGAACGCCCGACAGCAATTGTTAACGCCGTACTGCTCGTCCAACTCATCGATCAACGTGAATGATCTTTGGCGTCCAACAGCAGGAGAGCACTGGCCTTTTTTAGGATTTCAATGTCCAGGTCTTTTTGCCTGAGCAAGGCTTTGAGTTGCTGGATCTCTCGCTGATCGGCGGTAATCGCCTTGGCGCCCACCGGAGTCGAGCCCAAACGCTCCTTCCGAACCTGGTCGACCCAGCGGCGCAGGGCCGTAGGACCGATATCCAGGCTGGCGCAGACCTCGGGAACCGACTGCCCCTCGTCCAACACCATGCTCGCCGCCTTGAGTTTGAACTCACTGGATAAGATTTACGCATAGCCAAAACACCTCAGATTTGGGCGCCATCATAGCGCCCGATTGAAGTGTCCAAAATCATTAGGCCAGTTCAGCATCGCACCCAAAACGATTATAGGAAGAGACTCAGCCCACCATCACCTGTTCACAATGGGAACCCTAGCAGCCTGCGGTCGTAAGCGGGTCTGAGTATGAAGCGTAGAAGGATCCAATCCTATCTGGCGCCTCAGACAAGAGCTGGAACTCTACATGGACTCTGAATTTGTCGAGCTTGCTCGCTCGGTTGAATTCGTGAAATCTCTAATTGATAGTGAGGCTTTAAGTAAGAAGCCAAACCATAGGTTCGGCTGTTGACTCACACTAAACATAAATTACTCGATTAGACGTGGTTCACCCACATCTGCGGCCCCTACATCAAGCCCAAACTTCGTTAAGATCTCCGCGATCTTGCCAGAACGATGAAGTTCACTAATATTGGCGTTTACTGCATCGCGAAGTCCAGTATTGGCTTTATCATGGGGTAGAGTCGCTTGTCCCGCCTGAATAGTTGCTCGAACACGTTGATCCGGTTCGGAAACTTTTATCAGAATTCCTGGATAACCACCTTTCTTCTGAGCTGTGAGCCCAACCGCGTAACTATCTATCCCAACTTCAATTCGCCCTGCAGACAAATCTTGAGCCATTGCCACAGGATTCGGATAAATTGTTAAGTTTGAACCCACCACATCCTGAAGATTTTTTACCCACAATGATCCCTGGACAGTACCTACCTTCTTGTCTTGAATCTCTTCGATTTTTGTATAACCCGCCTTGCTCATAAGCCCCATCTGGTCAAGATACATCGGGGCGGAAAGACCCATGATTTTGGCCCGTTCTGCAGTCCTGTACCAGTCGCCGATGGCTACATCAGCTCTCTTCGTGACGACATACTGAATAGTCGCCGCAGGATCCATCATAAGCAGCTCAACTTTCAGGCACTCCATCTCGGCAATGAGCTTGACCACCTCTCCGTCTACCCCTGTAAGGGTCTTGTTCGCCCCTGTATACGAATATGGAGGAAACTCATATGCGGCCACCAACAAAACACCAGGTTTGATGGTTTCGAATTTGTGTGCCGGTTTACATTCATTGGCGTAAGCGTTAACGCCAGACAGGGTTACGATCGATGAGATAGCTAGCATTGCGACGGTGCGAATGTTACGAATCATCATGGCTTCCTCGTGGACTACACGTTTATTTTAGTTTTGGCAGATTGTAACTTGGCTTGAATAACACCAAACTTATTGCTCACAGCGATAAACTAATAAAACCACACAACCATCTCGTGAGCCAGCAGTATGGAATGCTCCAACCGCACGCTGAAAATATTGTCCCGCGCTATAGACGTTTTCATCGTCGTAGAGTGTCCCTTCGAGGATGAACACCTCTTCCAACTGATCGTGACAGTGAGATTCCGCGAACGCACCCGACTCAACCTTCATGAGTATCGTTCGCTCACCGGTTTTCTTATCTTCGAAGATTGGTTTTATTAAAAATCCATGTAGATCCGTCAACTCCCAGTCACACGCAGGAAGATCAATTCGATGAGTACCAATTTTCTGTCTATCTAATGGCCTTACGCTCATTTCTAAATACCCACTTACAGGGTTATTAAATAACTAATTTTATAGCACCAGACTCACCTCAGCGATCAACCACTAGATCGGACAGAGGCTTTGAGCAACATGGAAGGAACATTCCACCGTCAATCTCCCGCTGTCGGATTCCCCCATTATGGTTCATAGACACAGAACCGCTAATGAGTTTGGATTTGCAGGTTCCACACAAACCATTAGAGCAAGAGGATGGGATCTTGATACCCGACTTTTTAGCGGCGGCCAACACGGTCTGATCACACGCAACGTCAATGGTGCGGGTTTGCTTGATAAATTCGACCTTGAACCCTGTTTCAGCCATCACCTCTTGAGCAGGGTCGATAACTGGTACCGGTATCGCGCCCTGGAAGCTTTCTTCAATATAACGTGACTCAGGCACACCCATCTGAGTAGATATTTCTCGTGCAGCAGACATGAACGGCCCTGGGCCGCAACACATAACCAGTCGTTGAGAAATATCCGGCACTGTAAGGGAGAGCAATTCTTTTGATATGCGTCCAACAAACCCCGGCCAAAACTTCTCGGTGGATATCTCCTCTGGAATAAGAATAAGCCGAAGGGTCTTAAGTTTCGTTGCGAGAGTTGCTAGCTCATCTCGAAAAATAAAATCCTGAGGGCTTCTTGCTGCATGTACAAAAATCACATCCGCCTTAGCAGAAAGATCAGCCAACTCCCTAACCATTGACATTAAAGGAGTAATGCCGGAACCAGCTGAAAGGAAGAGATATTTTTCGGTGTGATCTGCCGATTTAGTAAAGTTTCCAAGTGGGCCAAAGCCTTTTACTACAGTATTCGGCGAAAGATTTTCATGCATCCAGTTAGAAACGGCACCACCTGGGACTCGTTTCACAGTGACCGAGATAGCGTTAGGTCTCAACGGAGATGATGAAATACTATAACACCGATTCGTAAGTTCACAATTAATAGGCAAGTCGAAAGCAAAATACTGGCCAGCGCGAAATCGGAATAACTTTCCGTCTAGAGAGACAAACGTGAACGTTTTTACGTCGTGCGTTTCAGAATGCACATCTACACAAACAAGATATTCATCCGTTTCTTGATCCCAGTAATCGACCTGCGCTTTCTCCCTAGTCGAAAAGATATGTTCAGTATCCATGAGCTTTCATCCGTTCCACATACCAAGTAGAAAAATTGTCCAATTGGCGTTCCGTGAAGCCGGAATAAACACCTGGTTCATAGGCCGGATCTTTGATTCCATCATGGGAGCGAGCAACCAATTTTGCATCTTGGTCAGTTGTCGCAATCCAAACGCTTGTCAATTTTTCCAAGTCGTAGTCGACGCCCTCTACAGCATCTTTATGAACGAGCCATTTCGTTCTAACCAACGTTTTATCTGGCGACAAAGGAATTAACATGGACGTAACAGCGTGGTCACACATAAAGTGATTCCAAGAGTTGTGCCCCCAAAGATGAGTATCTCCGAGGTCTTTACGTGTCAGTGTTCCCATAAGTTTTGCCGATGCAGCTGTAGCGTCGGGAGTTTGTGACTCGCCAGCACCCGAAATAATCAGCCGCTGAGTCCTGAAGTTTGTAGCATTCCCAGATAGTTGTTCTACAGCAATTGATGGATAACCTTCTGCCTCCCAGGCCTTTGTCTGCTCTGCATAGCGGATACCGTGCTGAATGGCAGTTTCACGATCATCGTCACTTAAGACTGCAGGATCATAGCCGAAATCAACCTCAAAGAAAGATACGCACAACTCAGGGTGATTAGCAGAACAATGGTAGCACTCACGATTATTCTCGATTGTTAACTTCCAATTGCCCTCTTCGATTACGTCTGTTTGGTAGGCTATCTTGGTATGTTTAATATCATAGGGGTGCAGACGCTCAGTCATCACTCGCTCCAGATTATCAATATCTTCGGGAGGATTTTCAGAGAGACAGACGTATATAAGCCCGCCGATAGACCTAAAACTTACAGGCTTTAGTGCCCTGCAAGACTTATCAAAATCAACCCCCATATGGGGTGCATAGACCAATTCTCCCGTCAATTCATAAGTCCATTGATGATAGGGGCAAACCAATTTAGAAATTATGTGATTACCTGGCTCAAGCAGTCTTGATCCCCGGTGACGACATACGTTACGCACGACACGTATCGACTCGTCTTCATCCCGGAGAAGTATCAAGCTAGTGTTACCAATATCAATAACCGATGCATCTCCTGGCTCGGGGACATCACACTCCACGCCAATGTAAATCCAATGATTGTTAAAAAAAACCTCTAAATCCGCCTGAAAGACATCGCTCCGCGTGTACAACCCTCCAGGTAAGGATTGCCCCTTGATTCGCGATGCGACCAGCGATGAGATCTGCGGTTCGGGACTAATAATCATAACGTCACCAGGCTTATTGTTACTAATGATTCTGCGTTCGTGATAATATCGCCCTGAACAACAAACCTTACAACCGCATAAATTATTAAGTCACGCATAAGAAATTATTATACATTCACCCCATATATCTTGGCCGGAGGATCTGTCTGATGAGGTTACTCAGAAATGTACCGTCGCTGACCGCGCTTGTCGCACTAGAGGCGGTAATTCGGCACAAAAGTTTTACAGAAGCAGCCCGTGAGCTTGGCGTTACCCAAGCTGCGGTCAGCAGGCAAATAGCCTGCCTAGAACAAGATTTCGGGGTATCACTTTTTACTAGGGGGCATCGCTCCATCCAACCAACTAATGCTTGTGCAGCACTGGGAGTCGCATTAGCAGAAAATTTTTCAGGTATTACGGAGGCAGTTGAAGCTATCCGCGCCGCAGGTAAGGAGCAGGTAGTCACTATTGGTGCAACAGTGGCATTTTCCACTTTTTGGCTTCTTTCAAGATTGATCGAGCTTCGGCGGCTGCATCCAGAAATACAACTCCGAGTTATTTCGCAAGACTCAAAGATCAACATGGAATCTAGCAATGTGGATGTAGTAATTCGTTATGGCAACCCGCCCTTTGACGATGGAACAGTATTAGCATCTTGTGGAGACACCATCGTTCCAGTTTGCTCGCCAGAGTATGCAACTAAGATCGCAGATAAACATTTCTGGGAAATTGGAACCGACCTTATCGAATATGATGCAGCAGATAGTTCGTGGTATAGCTGGCCAAAATGGTATACACAGATGGGACTCAAAAAACCATCAGGTGAGCCGTCGATGAAATTCAGCCATTACACTGAAACTATTGCCGCTGCAAAAGCAGGTCAAGGTGTAGCACTTGGTTGGGGAGTGTTGGTCAACACATTCATCCAGGATGGTAGCCTAGTTGCTTTATCTGAACGCACATTGGTTCCGGATGGTCTATACAATATATTGGTACCATTAAACTCTCCCAGAAACGGTGCGGGAGAACTCGCTGCCAACTGGCTTATTTCAGCACTGCAGGATTCGACTAACAATCAGTAACCTTGAAGAAATTCTTGGGCGAGACCAGACTCAAGAGTTTTGGCTGGCAGACTCGGTGACAAACCTTATCAAATGTGCAATTAGAATTTTGTCGTGTAAATCCGCACTTGACCACTGAAGCTGTCCAAAAAGAAAGCCAATGACTATTTTTGATATATAAGACAAACGACCCGGTACAGAATTAAAATAAATCGGAGAAAGAATATCTTCTAGCAACAACAAATAACTCTTCTGAAGATCGCGTATATCAGCTTGTCGTTTCACATCCAGGCTGATAACCTCTCTATAAAGCAGAACAAGCCCCCGCTCATCAACTCCTCTGAAAGAATTGAATGACTGGAGGAACGCTTGAAACTTTTTTGCTGGGGTACCTTGTCTTTTTGTCGAACGCTTAGTCGCAGCAATCAGACTGGAAAGAGTCAACTCGAGAATTTCGTACAACAACTCTTGTTTGTTTTCAATGTGATTGTACAACGACCCCGCATTTACACCGACCTGTTTGGCCAAATCTCTCATGCTGATGGCTTGGAAACCATATTCGGAGAATAGTGCTATTGCAGCATCTATTATGCGGTCACGGGTACCGCCTTCGATATTCGAAAGGAGTGCTGACATAGGGATTGTAACTCCTAAAATTTAAGCGGCGCCAAATACACTGTTAATTGGCGCCTTTATGCATATGCCCTATTATTCTATCAGGCGGGGCTCTCCGACCTCGGTAATAGAATCGTTCAACCCAAACGAGGTTACAATTTTCTTTATCTGACCGTTTTCGTGCATTGCCCGTATATTACTGGATAGAGCGCTGCCAAGTAGATCATTAGACTTTGTATAAACGAATGCAACTTGACCCGGCTGCATAGTTGCTTTTACTCTATCATCAGAATCGGCAACAACAATTTTGCTGTTTGCATAAGCTCCTTTTTGCTGCGCAGCAATAGCCACTGCGAAGCTATCCGCTACTGCCTGTAGGCGGTTTGATGCGAGATCCTGTGCTGCTGCAACCGCATTTGGATACAACACCAAGTTATCGCCAAATATCTTCTTAAGATCTGAAACCCAAAGATTACCTTGCGCGGTACCTATTTTCTTTCCATTGAGATCTGAAATCTTCGCAAAACCTTCAGTCGATATTATGCCCATTGCATCTAAATAAATCGGGGCTGACAAACCTAAAATTTTGTTACGCTCAGCTGTGCGGTACCAATCACCAATGCCAATATCTACTCTTTTGGAGACCACCGACTGAATTACGGCGGAGGGATCAACAACAGTAGTTTTTATTGTCAGACACTCATTTTTCGCGATGACTTTAAGAATCTCACCCTCTACACCACCAATATCATTTCCCCCTTTGGGTATCGAGTAAGGCGGGAAAGCATACGCAGCAACGGTTAATACTCCAGGCGTCAATGTTTCGAATTTATGTACCGGTACGCATTCCTCTGCGGCCTGAACGACACCGCTAGCAACAGCACCAGCGATCAACGCACACTTAATTAGTTCAGACAAAATCTTCATATCATGCTTCCCTTTATGTCAATTAAGTTCGAGTTACGGCAACACTAACATCTTAGGCTTGACTGCTCGCACCTAGTTTTTTCTCTAGCGAATTCACAATTATCGTGGCAGGGATACATACAACTGCGTACATAATCCCGGCCAAAGCAAGCACTGGCATATATTGAAATGTATTTGATCCAATAGCTGAAGCCCGACTCACAAGCTCCGGAAGAGCGATAGTGAAGCATAAAGATGAGGCCTGGAACATAATGATTGAAAAGCCCAGTAACGATGGAACGGCTATGCGAAGGGCTTGAGGAACTATAATAAATCTGAGAGCGTCCAGCTTAGTAAGCCCAATAACATCAGCCGCTTCTCTCTGCCCACTTGCTACTGCCTCAAGTCCTCCTCTAATAATTTCACTTGTATATGCGCCAGTGCAGCAAGCCAACGCTAACGCTGCCGCAGTGAATGAGGATAACGTAATTCCGGCGGAAGGAAGCCCATAGTAAAAATATTGTAACAATATCAATGCCGGGGCTCCGCGCCCCAACTCTACCACGAACAAAAATATTAACCTGACAGCCTTGTTTGGTGCTGATACACCGAGCGCAAAGACCAAGCCCAGTGGAATCCCCAACAACAGACAAACTCCGGTTACCTGCAAAGACAGAACAAAGCCCTGCAGAAGATCCGGAAACCATTCCCACCACATACCAAGAAGATCAATCATCTAGAAATCCTCGTGTTCAACGTAGCCCCGAGCCAACGCGAAAACAACCCGATAGGGACGCTTAGAAGCAAGTAAAGCAAAGCAGCAGTGGTATATACCTCTATCCCTTTGAACGTCTGTTGAGTGACTTGATATGCCACTGCACTGATATCTGTGACACCAATAGTGGATGCTACGGCAGAGTCCTTCAGCAGACTGATAGCGTAAGTTGCGGCTGAAGGCACCACAATCCTAAGCATTTGTGGAAGAATTATATCGACGAACCGTTGCCTGGCATTGAGGTTTAGCACGTGTGCCGCTTCGTATTGTCCGACCGAAACAGCACTCAGCGCTCCACGATACACTTCAGACATTTGCGCAGCAGTGATTATCCCAAGGCCCGTAATAGCAGCTGCAAACGGTGAAAGATTAAGGAAGCCCCCACCCACCCCAAAGAAGACGAAGAATAGCCATACAATAGGTGGAATTGATCGAATAATTAAAACTAACGATGCCGTCGTAAAGGAAACCATCCTAAATTTAGACATTCTAGCCCAGCAGATAGGGAAGCCAAGTAGGCAGCCTATCGTAAATGATAGTAGCGTGACGGCAATAGTCCAAGGGACGCCGTCGAGCATTGCTTTGAATACGTCAAACATTACCTGTCCCTCACAGCCCGGAGAAACTGCACTACTCGCTCGTGTTGTGGATTACGCATCACCTCTCGGCTTATCCCCTGCTCCAGGATTCGCCCCTCTGCCATCACAACGACTCGGTCTGATACTGTTTCTGCGAAGTGCATTTCATGAGTGACCATGATCATCGACATGCCTTCGTTCGCGAGTTCTTTCATTACTGCAAGAACTTCCAGCCCTAGCTCTGGATCAAGAGCTGAGGTCGGCTCATCAAAAAGCATTAGCTCAGGCTCCAGAGCGAGCGCGCGAGCGATGGCGATCCGCTGCTGCTGGCCACCTGAGCACCGAGCCGGATACAGCTCGGCTTTATTGGCCAAACCAACTCGGTCGAGCAGCTCTAAAGATTTTTTGTCGGCGTCTCGTTTTGAGCGTCCCATCGTACGCACCTGTGCAAGGCTAACGTTTTGAAGGACAGTGAGGTGAGGGAACAGGTTGAATGATTGAAAAACCATTCCGATTCGTCGTCGAAGATTAACCAGGTCACTTCGCGATGAAGGACGTCCAGCCTCAATAGTAACGCCATCCATGCTGACTGACCCCGCCGTGGGCGGCGACAGCTGATTAATACAACGAAGCAGCGTGCTTTTACCTGATCCGCTTGGGCCAATGATCGCAAGCACTTCACCTCTACACATCTCAAGGCTAACGTCGTGCAAAACCTCATAAGGCCCGAAGCTCTTGTAAATTCCTTTCAGGCTTAGGAAAGCCTGTTCTGTTTTTTGCACCTCAACAACCGAAGGTGCAGCGGTACTCACGACACTTACCGAGCTCATCTTGTCATCCTCCAAATGCGCACTGACGCTATTTTTGACAGCACAGGCCTCACATTATTGAGGCCTACCGCTGAATCCGGTTCGAGACTACATTTCTGGTTAGGTTATATAGTCACAGTGCTTTGTGTCTGTCTTATCGGTTGCGCGCACTCTATTAATAAAAGCTATTCGAGTGTTGCGCGACCAACTGGTCGTGGGCAGGAAGGTAAGAAATTAATCGCATTAACTCGCTTGTCAGATTTCCTCGCACGTGTCCGCGCTTACGACCACCTGCTTCTAACGAAATCAAATTACGGTCTTTATTGCTGTGCATGCAAACCTCAACTAGCCTGTTGATTTATATATTGTTCTAATGGCAGTGCAAAGGTACGGTTTTGTAAAATATTATAGATGTCTTTTTCTATTACAGGTCTTTGACGATGCGCAGCGCGTCATAGATGGCGGCATGAGTATTCCTTGCGGAAACTGCATCACCAATTCGGAACAGCTGGAATTTACCGTCTGGGTTCGTGTTGATTTTTTGTGGATTACCGGCAATCAAATCTATGTATTCAACAGCGCCTTCGTTGGAGGCGAATGGCTTCAGATCAAAATACAACTCGTCCAGTGGGCGAGTGCCGTGGTTTACCACCACTTGGTCGACAATACGCTCCTTTGTTAAAGAGCTATAGTCAGTACCTACTATCGCCTTGAGCTGATTCCCCTCGCGTTCAACTGCTATCAGACGGTACGTAACGGTGAAAGTCGTATCCAACTTTTGTAAGGATCGCATGTATGGCACGAGGTTCATGCTCATAACCTCAGGCGCGAAGTTACGGTCAGGCGTCATAATTTCCGTATGGGCACCGCTTTGGGCGATAAATTCGGATGCCTGCAGTCCCGCATGGTCACCTGCGTCATCGAATACCAGCACATTCTTCCCAGGCTTAACGTCACCGGAAATAATGTCCCAAGCCGAAACAACCAACTCGTTGCCTTTTTCCAAGACTTCCGTGTGCGGGAGACCTCCCGTAGCCACAATCACAACATCGGCATTTTCACCGAGCACCGTGTCAGTATCCGCCCAGGTGTTGAAATTGAATTTCACACCGAAGCGTTCGCATTGAGCCATACGCCAATCAATGATGCTAATCATTTCCTTACGCCGCTCCGATTGTGCGGTCAAGCGAATTTGACCACCGGGCTGGTCTGCGACTTCATAAACTACGACCTCGTGCCCTCGTTCGCCAGCGACCCGAGCGGCTTCCAATCCCCCAGGGCCCGCGCCGATGATGACGATCTTCCGCTTCTTATCAGCTTTGGGAATGTCGTGAGGCATAGTAGTTTCACGGCCAGTCGCAGCGTTATGGATACAGTAGGCCGCACCAGCGTTGTAGATTCGATCCAGGCAGTAGTTGGCCCCTACGCATGGACGGATATCATCCTCACGCCCTTCAATGATTTTTTTGACAATGTGCGGGTCAGTCATGTGAGCCCGTGTCATACCGACCATGTCAATCAAACCAGATGCGATAGCATGACGAGCAGTTGCCACATCGGGGATCTTGGCAGCGTGAAAGGTTGGGAACCCTGTAAGCGACTTGATCTCACCTGCAAAATCCAGGTGGGGTGCGTTGCGCATACCCTGGATCGGGATGATGTCAGTAAGGCCGGCATCGGTCGCAATGTTGCCGCGAATGACGTTTAGGAAATCGATCATGCCACTGTCTTTGAGCAGCATTGAGGCTTCCAACCCCTCGTCTTTTTGCAGACCTCCTGAGAGCAACTCATCACCGGTATAGCGAATGCCAACGATGAATTCAGTGCCTACTCGCTTACGGATAGCGGTCAGGACTTCAAATGTGAAACGAAGGCGATTTTGAAGCGAGCCACCGTAAGGGTTATCAAGTTCGTTAGTAAGCGGTGACCAGAATTGATCCATCAAGTGGCCATACGCCTGGAGCTCAATACCATCCAGCCCTGCGGCCTTCATACGCTCAGCTGCATCTGCGTAATCTTGGATGATCCTGTCAATGTCCCACTGCTCGATAACCTTCGGGAAAGCTCGGTGAGCTACTTCGCGATTATGGGACGGCGAAACAACAGGTAGCCAATCTCCTTTATCCCAGCGAGTACGACGGCCGAGGTGAGTCAACTGAATCATCACAGCAGCGCCGTGCTCGTGGCATTCGTCCGTCAGATCCTTCATCCACCCGACCACCTCATCCTTATAAGCAAGGATGTTGTTGAATACAGGCGGGCTGTCACGAGAAATGGCGGCAGAGCCAGCGGTCATCGTCATCGCCACACCAGCCTTAGCACGCTCGACGTGATATGCACGATACAGCTTCTTGGGCATACCATCTTCAGGGTAAGCAGGCTCGTGGGACGTGGTGATGATGCGGTTGCGCAGGGTGAGGTGCTTCAGTTGAAAGGGTTGCAGCAACGGATCGTTTTTCATGATGGCGTCTCAGGTCTTATTGGTCATCAGCTATGAGCGACATTACGACCCAATGTACACATGTGTCAATAGGATGTTCACAGGTGTTTTTCCCGCTTGCAGGGTTACGATCCGCCTTGTACTATCCGAGACATGAACAAGCCCCTACCTAGTACAGAATCTATCCGAGTGCCGCTCGAAAGCTGGCTCAAAGCGGCTTACGACAGCTTGATTGAGTCCGGTATCGATGCCGTAAAAGTTTTGCCGTTAGCAAAGAAATTAAACATTTCTCGTACGAGCTTTTATTGGTACTTTGAGGATCGCGATGCACTGCTGACCGCGTTGATCGCACTATGGAAAAACAAAAATACAGACAATTTAGTTAAACAGTCGAGAGCGTATGCGGAGTCACTCTCCGAAGCCATACTCAATGTCTTTGATTGCTGGTTGAACACTGAGCTGTTCGATTCGCAGCTTGAATTTGCCATGAGAAGTTGGGCTCTACAGTCCGAAGAGGTTTCTGCGGAAATCCTGCATGCGGACGAGTTACGAGTTGATGCTTTGGCGAACATGTTCGGTCGTTTTGGCTTTAATCCACTTCAGGCAAGGACTCGCGCTAGAGCGATCTATCTCACTCAGATTGGCTACATCAGCATGAAAATGGTAGAGCCTACCGAGTATAGAATGCGCTATATCCCTGAATACTTAAAAATTTTCACGGGTGTAGAGCCTGAGCCTCGGGAACTTGAAAGATTTTATAGCCGACACGGATTTACTTTAAGTGACGTTGAGTTTTCCAAAGACGATGCATGAGTCAAAGACCGTGCGTTTGGATTTAATACTCTAGAAGCATGCAACTTCCCCAATTAAAGTCGTCACATCCTCAATATGCTAATGGCCATATTATCCATGGCGCTTTTAAATTACTCATGAATTCCCATTGCTAGTCATCGGGAGTAAGACAACGGCGCCCAGGGGCGCCGCTGAAACCGATTTACTCGGCTTTAAAGCTGTATACAGCGAGTTTGTTGCCATCCAGATCACGGGCATAAGCAGCATAGGCATTGGGTGCCCAGTCGCGAGTGCCAGCTGCGCCTTCATCTTTGCCGCCAGCGGCCAAGGCTGCTTCGTGGAAGGCATCGATGGTGGCTCGATTCGGAGCTTCGAAGCTGACAGTTACGCCATTGCCGACCGTAGCAGGCTGGCCGTTTGCAGGCTTAAGTACAAAAAATGACGGCTTGTCCACGCCCCAGATAGAGCCGTTATCGCCCAAGTCGGCGATTCGCTTGAAGCCGATCTTGCCAAGTACCTCGTCGTAAAACTTACGTGCTTTTTCCAGATCGTTGGTGCCAACAGTTACATGAGTGAAGATCGACATGAGTATCTCCGTCGCGGGTGGGTTGTTGTGGAAAGAAAGTGGCGCCTCCGAAGAGGTGCCGCGAAAATTCTTAGAAGTGGACGACCGAACGAATGCTCTTGCCTTCGTGCATCAATTCGAAGGCCTCGTTGATCTGCTCCAGGCTCATGGTGTGGGTGATGAACTTGTCCAGCGGGATCTCTCCCTGCTCGGATTTAGCAACGTAGCTCGGCAGCTCAGTACGCCCTTTCACGCCACCGAATGCAGAGCCGCGCCATACGCGACCAGTCACCAACTGGAAAGGGCGAGTGCTAATTTCAGCGCCAGAGGGAGCAACACCAATGATGATGGATTCGCCCCAGCCCTTATGGCAGGACTCAAGCGCCGCACGCATAAGTTGAACATTGCCAATGCATTCGAAGGAGTAATCAACGCCGCCGTCGGTCAACTCGACGATAACCTCTTGGATTGGGCGATCGAAGTCCTTCGGATTGACGAAATCAGTGGCTCCCAATTCCTCCGCGATAGCGAACTTGCTCGGGTTGATGTCAATGGCAATGATGCGCGATGCCTTAGCCATCTTGGCGCCGATAATTGCGGCCAAACCAATACCACCCAAGCCAAAGACAGCAACTGTTGCGCCCTCTTCCACCTTAGCGGTGTTCAGCACAGCGCCAATGCCGGTAGTTACACCGCAGCCCAGGAGACAAACCTTCTCAAGTGGAGCCTCCTTCGGGATCTTCGCCAAGGAGATTTCCGGCAGCACGGTGTACTCGGAAAAGGTGGAACAGCCCATATAGTGGTAAACCGGCTCGCCGTTGTAGCTGAAGCGGGTGGTTCCATCGGGCATAAGCCCTTTACCCTGGGTAGCACGCACCGCCTGACACAGATTGGTCTTGCCGGAAACGCAGAATTTGCACTTCCCACATTCTGCGGTGTACAGCGGAATAACATGGTCACCTATCTGCAGCGAGGTCACGCCTTCGCCGACTACTTCAACGATGCCGCCACCTTCATGGCCGAGAATGCACGGGAATACGCCTTCGGAATCCTGACCGGACAGTGTGTAAGCGTCTGTGTGGCAAACACCGGTTGCAACGATGCGAACCAAAACCTCACCAGCCTTCGGAGGCTGAACATCGACCTCAACGATCTTTAGAGGCTCATTAGGGCCGAATGCAACAGCTGCGCGCGACTTGATCATGGGAATGGGTACCTATCGACTGTAATTCAGGTAACCTACTATAGAAAAAATAGACCCGGCTTGTGTGTTGTAACCGACATAGAATCCGGCCAAGTTGCCATGAAATTGGGCCAAGCATTTAAGAAGAGAGCAATTTTATGAACAATATTGAGATTACAACCTGCAGAACGATCGATATTGTGATTTATCCAGACTTCAAATCATTTGAAGCCATTGGCCCAATGACTGTATTTACTTATGCGAATAAGCACTTAGAAGCTCAAGAAAAACCCCTGGGATATCGACTCAGAATTATCTCGACAAAAGTAGGCCCCATTACCTCTGACACGTTGATGAGTTTGCACGCCACCCACCCTTTGATCGAATCCGACCTCCCCCATTCGGTGATGATAGTCGGCGCCCATGAGATTGAGCGCATAGTGGAAGAACAACCCGAGATTGTGGAATGGACTAAGCGTGTCGCTCCAAATGTACCTCGCTTTGCGGGTCTATGCTCCGGTGCATTTTTCCTGGCGGCAGCAGGCCTGCTAAATGACAAACGGGCAACTACTCATTGGCGAATGGCGGAGGTTATGCAGCAGAAATATCCAAAGGTTCAGGTAGACATTGATTCCATCTTTACTCAGCAAGGCAATCTTTGGACATCTGCCGGTGTGAGCGCCTCAGTGGATCTAGCCTTAGCCTTTGTGGAAGCTGACTTTGGGCATGAGCTTGCCCTACAAGTCGCCAGGGATCTTGTGATTTTTCTTAAACGTCCGGGAGGCCAATCTCAATTCAGCGCCAACCTGACAAGCCAAATGACGCAGTCTTCAAGCATGCGAGCAGTGCAGGAGTGGGTATTGAGTAATATCGATCAAAGGATAAGCGTCCCGTTGATGGCCGAGCGGGCGTCAATGAGCCTCAGGCACTTCACTCGGACATTTCATAAGGAGGTAAACATGCGCCCATCCGAGTTCATTGAAAAAGCCCGAATCGATATGGCACGGCGGCTGCTGAGCGAAAGTGAGCTACCGATGAAAAGTATTGCTTATAAATGTGGATTTTCGAACACAGACCAGATGCGTATTGGTTTTCGCAAATATCTGTCCGTCACTCCGAAGGAATATCGGGAACGATTTATTAGTGTATAGCCTTTTGATTGGACACGAACTGCGTCCTCATCAGCGCACTCCTCAAAAAAAACCCATCGGTTGATGAACAAGCGATGGGGAAAACACGCCGACACAAAAAGTCGGTTTACCCATTTGCGGGGAATGGGGGGTCTAGCCAGTCAGCAGCGGAAAAAAACGATCTAGATACGATTGCATTTCACTTACTAACAATAATTCACATTCAAGCCTCTGAAAGCGAGCTATACACTCTTGCGAGTGCATGTTCGTACTAAGCAGCGGAAAGCTGTGTCAGATGCATGCTCGCGACCATGTGCATGCTCCAATCAATTCCATTCGAAGACTTCAACTCATCGATTAAAAGAATCCATTTATCTACAAGCACAGCATTCTGAGTCAACCACGCTTGCACCGATTCAGCGCCATCCAAGGACTCCGCCCCTGATTTCATGATCGAAACAACAATGGTGCCCCACAGTTTCTCGACGTTATCCCTTAATGACTCGCTGGCCAGTGACTGCCAATTGCTTTCAGTCAGTAAATTACTCAGCTCTAGAAGGTACCAGTTCAGCTCAAGAGCACTCCCTGCTGCAATGAATGCTTTAACCATTTCGGCGGGGCTATAGGTGATGCTACCTGAGGCCTCAATCGCCGGCAGTAGGTTGTACAAATGATCTGTACCGGCAACCATTCGAGCTAGAAGCTCAGGCACTCCGGCGTGAACGAACTCGTGATAACGATGCTCCCACTCATCACGTGCCTGACCTCCGAGCAGCTCATCCAACTTCAGTCCAAGTGCTGCGATATGCGGGCCAAAGTGACTTACGTCGCGGGCGGCATCTTGTTCGCTGCCACGGGCACGCAGGAACCAGCGCGTAGCGCGACGGCCCAGGCGCATCAGCTCCTCCATCAGCTCCAGTTGCACGTCGGCGGAGACCTGGTAGTCCAGGTTTTCAATCTGACGGAACCAGTGCGGGAGATGGAAAATGTCACGCACGATCACGTAAGCGCCGGCCACGTTCGCCGGGCTCATGCCGGTCGACTCTTTGAGTCGTTGCACGAAGGTGATGCCCATGTGGTTGACCAGATCGTTGGCAATCTGGGTGCTGACGATCTCGCGCTTCAGACGGTGACGGCGCATGGCTTCGGAGAACTTGCTCACCAGGCTTGGCGGGAAAGCGGTTTCCATGTCGCGGGTCAGGTAGTCGTCGTCCGGCACCAGGGAGCCCAGCAGCTGCTCCTTGAGGTCGATCTTGCTGTACGAGATCAGCACCGACAGTTCGGCACGAGTCAGGCCATGGCCTGCTGCAACGCGTTCGTTGATCACGTCTTCAGCCGGCAGGAACTCGATGGCGCGATCCAGCTTGCCGCGACCTTCCAGATCGTTCATCAGGTGCTTGTATTCAGCGATCCGTGGCAAGGCACGACGGGCCGCCAGGGACAAGGCCTGGGTCTGCTTGTAGTTGTTGCCCAGCACCAGGTTACCGATTTCGCCGGTCATGCTCGCCAGCAACTGGTTGCGTTGCTTGGCGGTCATGTCGCCGGCCTGAACCACTTCGTTGAGCAGGATCTTGATGTTCACTTCGTGGTCGGAGCAGTCCACGCCACCGGCGTTGTCGATGAAGTCGGTGTTGGAACCGCCGCCATTGAGACCGAACTCGACGCGACCCAGTTGGGTCATGCCGAGGTTACCGCCCTCGCCCACGACCTTGCAGCGCAGTTCGTTGCCGTTCACACGCAGTGCATCGTTGGCCTTGTCGCCGACATCGGCGTGGCTTTCAGTGCTGGCCTTGACGTAAGTACCGATACCGCCGTTCCACAGCAGATCCACCGGTGCCTTGAGCAAAGCATTGAGCAGTTCGTTCGGGGTCAGCTTGTCGGCCTGGATGTCGAAGCGTTCCTGCATCTGCGGGGAAATCGCGATGCTTTTCGCACTGCGCGAGAAGATACCGCCGCCTTCGGACATGATGCTGGTGTCGTAATCCGACCAGGCCGAACGTGGCAGGTCGAACAGGCGCTGACGCTCGGCGAAGCTGGTCGCCGGGTTCGGGTTCGGGTCGATGAAGATGTGCAGGTGGTTGAACGCTGCGACCAGTTGCAACTTGTCGGACATCAGCAAGCCGTTACCGAACACGTCGCCGGCCATGTCGCCGACGCCGACCACTGTGATGCTGTCTTCCTGGACATTGATGCCCCGCTCGCGGAAGTGGCGCTGAACGCCGACCCACGCGCCCTTGGCGGTGATGCCCATTTTCTTGTGGTCGTAACCGGCCGAACCACCGGACGCAAACGCGTCACCCAGCCAGAAGCCGTAGTCGATGGCGATGCAATTGGCGATATCGGAGAAGGTCGCGGTGCCCTTATCCGCGGCCACGACCAGGTAGGGATCATCGTGGTCATGACGCACGACGTTGGCCGGCGGCACCAGGGCGCCGTCCTTCAGGTTGTCGGTGATATCCAGCAAGCCGGAAATGAAGATGCGGTAGCAGGCGATGCCCTCGGCCGCGATCTCGTCACGGCTGCCGCCCAGCGGCAGGCGACGCGGCAGGAAGCCGCCCTTGGCACCCACCGGCACGATCACCGAGTTCTTCACTTGCTGGGCTTTTACCAGGCCCAGGACTTCTGTACGGAAGTCTTCTTCACGGTCAGACCAGCGCAGGCCGCCACGAGCCACGTTGCCGAAGCGCAGGTGCACGCCTTCGACGCGCGGCGAGTAGACGAAGATTTCGAACTTCGGTACCGGCTTGGGCAACTCGGGAATCAGGTGCGGGTTGTACTTGAAGCTGAAGTACGACTTGTTATGGCCGTTGGCGTCGGTCTGGTAGAAGTTGGTGCGCAGGGTCGCCTTGATCAGATCCAGGTAGCGACGCAGGATGCGGTCTTCGTTGAGCACCTGGACGTCGTCCAGAGCGGCCAGGATCGCGTGCTCCAGACGCTGCTCGAGGTTGTCGCTGCTTAACTTGCGCGCCAGGTAGAAACGGGTCTTGAACAATCGGGTCAACTCGCGAGCGATGTCGGTGTGGTTGGTCAGGGTGCTGGCAATGTAGCCCAGGTCAAAGCCCAGGCGGATCTGCTTCATGTAGCGGGCGTAGGCGCGCAGCAGCGCCACGTCGCGCCACGGCAGGCCGGCGGTCAGTACCAAGCGGTTGAACGCATCGTTCTCGGCATCACCGCGCACGATATGGACGAACGCGTCCTGCAGCGTGTCGTTGAGTTGCTGGATGTCGAGATCCAGGCCTTCGGCGGCGGTGAACGCGAAGTCGTGAATCCAGAACTCGCGGCCACTGTTGTGGCGCAGGTGATACGGGAATTCACCCAGCACGCGCAGGCCGAGGTTTTCCAGGATAGGCAGAACGTCAGACAGCGCCAACGGGGTATCGGTGTGGTACAGCTTGCAATGCAGCTCGCGCTGACCGGAGAACTGGCCCAGCGGCTGATAGAAGCTCATCACCAGCGGTTTTTTGTCGCTCAGGCACAGCAGGTGCTGCATGTCGACCACGGCCGAATGCGCGGCGAAACGCTCGCGGTAACCGGCCGGGAAGCCTTTCGGGAAGTCGGCCAGCACGTTAGTACCCTGGGCTTCGCCGAAGCTTTCCACAGTCAGGGCGGCGTAATCGTCCTGCCAGCTGCGGCATGCCTGGATCACTTGCTGCTCTAGAAGTTTGTAGTCAACCGCTTCCGATGAGTGATCGGTAAGAGGGAGAATGAACTGGACGCGAGCCAGTACAGACTCAGAGAAAACCGTCCAAAACTCACAGGCCTCCGCACCTACAGCCGCCATTAGCACCTGCTGGATTTTCAGACGAATTTCAGTGGAATAAATCTCACGAGGCACATAAGTAAGGCAGTAGAAAAATCGGTCATATGGGTCAGTTCGGAAAAACGCACGAATCTTGAACCGCTCTTGGATCTGCGCGATGGAAATAACGGTAGTGAAGAGTTCGTCCACCGAGCTTTGGTACAAATCATCTCTTGGCAAGGTCTCGAGGATCCTTGCGAGCTCCTGCCCCAAATGGCTTTCAGCACCATATCCTGAGCGCGCTTCTACCTGAGCTACCTTGACACGAATACAAGGAATATCACGTACGCTTTGACCGTGAGAATAGAACAGACCAATGAATCGATGCTCTTTAACAACATTCCCAAAAGAATCAATCTCTCTCAGAGAAACATAATCAGCATAGGTGGAGCGTTTCACGCGACTGAGATAAGAAGACTTTGCGAAGGAGAGCAAAAAAGAAGCGGTTAGGAAATTTTGTACCTCTGGCCTAACCTTCAAATATTCACTATCCAAGCCAGAATGTAATCTACGACTGATACCCAAAAATGACGACTCATCGTACTCAATGTGTCCCGAAGAGGATCCATTGACTACCTTGAACTCTTCATATCCTAGAAAGGTAAAGTGGCCTTTTAGCATCCAATCGAAAAACGCCCTCGCTTCGTCCAGCTCTAAGGATTGAGCGCTAGAATCGAACATTCCCAGAGTGGCACGGAGTTCGTTGATTTTTACCTTCATAGGTAAAAGATCCGCATCCACAAGCCTGACCTCTTCCAGCACCTCTATCAGCGCGGCTTCTATCAATCGAAGCTCGCTTGAACTTGAACAGCGATCAATCTCGAAAAAAGCCACTGCCGTCTTGGATGAGTCAGAAATTTGGGACGCGTTGGTAGACTGCCCTACCGCCTCTCCCTTCTGATCGAACTCAAGTTCAAACACAGCGGTTTGAAGGGTGTGAATGTTGTACCCACGATTATTCAGTTCCATTCGAATAGAATTGATTAGAAAAGGAACTTGAGGACAAACCATCTCAACAACTGTGTGCGACGACTGCCAACCATGACTCTCGAAATCCGGATTATATACTCGGACTATTGAGCTCTTGGCGTCATGTTGCATGAGCATTCGCCATGAAGAAATGGTTGCACCAACCAAATCAGAAATGCGCCGATCCTTAAACTCATCCAAGGCCGCAAAGCTATAAAACTGATCAGCAAATTTTAGAACCTGGCTTATCTCGTCATCACTGACATACTGCCCCAGTGCCTGGTGCAATTGACGTTTGAAATTACTTTCACTGATAACAGAGACACTATTCATAGCCAGGCCCTACACGACTGAGTGATGAAAATTCGACTTAATTAGAAGAATAGGCGTACAGCGCAATAGCCGCGACCTATCAGCCGAACTCAAGATCGAGTTCGGCTGCCCCCTCCAGTCAAAAAGTCTATTTTTACAGAATAACTCTCAAACATTGGCCCGCATGGTATAGAGAGAATCCACTCTCATAGAATGCACTTCGCAATCCAGCACTATAAATTGGCTTCATTGTCGAGAAAGGTATCGGCAAATCTTCAGGCAGGTCGTCGATCAAGTAGTCAGCCAAGGCCTTACCAACAACAGTACCGGTAGTATTTCCACGCCCGTTATAACCAGTAACGGCGACAACTCCAGGAGCAGGCTCAAACAATCGCATCAAGTGATCTGGAGTGAAGTCGATACAGCCCGTCCAGTGCATTTCCCACTCGACCTTAACCAACTTAGGAAAGTAGTGACTTTGAATTCTATCGGCCCAACTTTTGATGAACCAGGTCGGCTTGTTATCTGTTCGTCCAAGACTGCCAAGCAACAGACGCCCATCAGCATCCCGGCGGATACTACTCAACACCGTACGCGTGTCCCAGGAACCTTGGCCATGCTTCAGAACGTTATCAGCCTCTATACCCACCAGAGGTTTCGAGGCCACTTGATAGTAATAGCCACGAAAATAGTTCTTCTGCAGCTCAGACCAATCACCCTCAGTATACGCACCGGTCGAAATGACGACTTTATCTGAAACAACCACTCCATCCGCAGTCTTAACCAACCAGGAACTACCCTGCTTCTCCAACCGGGTAACGGCTGAGTTCTGGAACAATCGACCGCCCAGTCGCTGCACAGCTTCGGCCAATCCCGTGGTATAGCCCATTGGATTAATTGTTCCCGCCCGACGATCCAGCAATGCCGCTGAAATCTTATCCGTACCGCAATACTCCTGGCATTGGGATCCTGTCAGCAGTTCAACATTCGCCCCTCGACGTTTCCACTGATCATGGCGGGCTTGCAAGTCAGCAACACCTGAAGCGTTGTGCGCCATGTGAAGGGTACCGTCGTTACGAGCCTGACAATCGATCCCCAGTCTATTGATCGTGGCAAAAACCTGAGCTGGTGCTTCTCCAAGAACCTTGTTGAGGCGAGCACCAACCTTAGTCCCTAACGTAGCCTCAACATCATCCGGTCGAATCCAGGTACCGGCATTGACCAAACCTACATTGCGTCCAGAGCCACCATGACCAACTTGATGAGCCTCAAGTACAGCAACACTCTTGCCTTTCTCGAGTAAATTCAGAGCAGCAGAGAGTCCTGTAATACCACCACCAATGACGCAGACGTCCACCTTGACAGTGCTTGCCAGAACAGTTGGCGATGCAAGCTTGGGATTTACATGCTCCCAGAGACACTCTCGACGTAACTCAACCATACAATTAACCTCTCTACCGCAGACTCGCAGTGGAACACATATGTTTTAGAACCAAAGGTTCAGGAAGGATGAACTCACACGACTCGCCCAGAACCTGAGACCTGGCTTTGAAAGCGTCGTCCGCAGTGGGGTTCGAAGACTCGGAGAGAGAAGACATTGCCGCCCGGATAAGCGTGCGAATGATGTTTGCGTACATGATGGCCGCAAACAGTATGCTCATGGTGAGCGCAACCTGCAGTACAAAATTTTTAAAAAGAAAAAACTTCACCAATAAAAAAATAGTGGCTGCCAAAAGGAGAGCGACTGCCATCCAGAAAAAAATATTTGTTTTCGTCACTTTTTCAGTGTCCAACGTCAAGTCTCTTGCAAATAGGTTGTCAGATTCAAATGTCACGAACATGACGCTCGCCTTCTATTATTTTCTACAGCTAGTTAGCCGATTACTCTATTTATGCTGGAGCATTATTAGTTTCGACCCGAATTGCTCATTTACATCCTCTAGCGACTGATTTGCTCCCGAAGATTAAAGCTCCCCGCACCGATCAAAACCGGCGCGGGGAGTTAGAGTGATCAATCGAAGACGATACCTTGAGCCAGAGGCAGCTCGCGAGAATAGTTAATCGTATTGGTTTGACGACGCATGTAAGCTTTCCAGGAATCCGAACCGGACTCACGTCCGCCTCCGGTTTCTTTCTCACCACCGAATGCACCGCCGATTTCGGCGCCACTGGTGCCGATGTTGACGTTGGCGATGCCGCAGTCACTACCGGATGCACTTTGGAATCGCTCGGCTTCGCGTACGTCCAGGGTGAAAATGCAGGACGACAGGCCTTGAGGGACTTCGTTATTCAGACGAAGCGCTTCCTCGAACTCGTCGTACGCCAACACGTACAGAATCGGCGCGAAAGTTTCGTGACGAACGACGTCGGACTGGCCAGGTATCTCAACAATGGCCGGCGCAACGTAGTAAGCGTTCGGGTACTGATCCTGCAACTTGCGTTCACCACCGAATACCTGACCACCTTCGTCACGCGCTTGGCTCAGCGCACCTTGCATCGAATCGAAAGCGTGCCTATCAATCAGCGGCCCGATCAAGTTGTCCTTACGTGGATCGCCGATACGCACCTTGGCGTATGCAGCTTTCACTCGAGCAACAACCTCATCCTTGATCGAACGGTGCACGATCAAACGACGCAGGGTAGTGCAGCGCTGACCAGCAGTACCGACAGCACTGAACAGGATGCCACGCACGGCCAAATCAAGGTCGGCACTCGGCGCCAGGATCATCGCGTTGTTGCCGCCGAGCTCAAGAATGCTACGACCGAAACGAGCAGCCACTCGTGGGCCGACTTGACGACCCATACGGGTGCTACCCGTCGCACTGATCAGTGGAATGCGCGGATCATCGACGAGAACCTCACCGGCCTCACGATCACCGATGATCAGTTGGCTAAGCCCTTCTGGAACCTGTCCAAAGATCTTCAGTGCTTGCTCGAACAGTGCCTGGCACGCCAGAGCAGTCAGAGGAGTTTTTTCGGACGGTTTCCACAGTACAGAGTTGCCGCAAACCAGCGCCAAAGTAGTGTTCCAAGCCCATACAGCGGCAGGGAAGTTGAACGCACTGATCACGCCGACAATGCCGAGAGGCTGCCATGTTTCACGCATGTGGTGACCCGGACGCTCAGACGCGATAGTCAAACCGTACAACTGGCGAGAGAGACCGACTGCGAAGTCACAGATATCAATCATCTCCTGAACTTCGCCCAGACCTTCTTGGAGGATTTTACCGGTTTCTACCGAGACCAATTCGCCAAGTTGATCTTTGTTTTTGCGCAAAACTTCGCCGAACACACGAACGAGTTCACCACGGCGTGGCGCCGGAACATCACGCCAAGCTAGAAAGGCTTGATGGGCAAGATCGATCTTCTTAGCGACGCTAGCTTTGCCTTCTAAAATGACGGAAGCGATTTGACTACCATCGATTGGTGTATGAATGGGATAACCGCCATTCGTGAATGTAGCCTCAGAAACGCCAAGGCCTTTAAGCAGTCCATCAACCATTTTTTTCTCCTGCATCTGATGGTGGTCGAAATTATTGATCTGGTTCAGTATTAATCCGATCCCCCCGTTCAACAAACGACGTTTACTCAGTACATCATTCCCTGAGCTAATGAACTCGACCTCCACCAGATAGAGAGAGACATGTCCAAACGCCTTACTCCCTCCATGGCTGCCCTACAGTGCTTCGAAGCTGCTGCTCGTCATCTGAGCTTCACTCGTGCTGCCGAAGAACTCCACCTGACCCAAAGCGCAGTCAGCAAACAGGTTGCTCAGCTGGAGGAAATGCTGCGACACCATCTCTTTCACAGGGTGCGCCGACGCCTACAGCTAACACCTGCGGGCGAGCTCTACCTTGCAGAGGTCGATAAAATATTGACCCAGGTTGATATGTCGAGTCGGTACATTCTTTCGTATGGAGGCGAGACGGAAGTCCTGCGGGTGGCAACCCAACCAACCTTCGGCGCACGCTGGTTAGTGCCTAACCTCAAAGGTTTCAGTAAGCGCTTTCCTAATATCCATCTAGAAATTCGCAGCGAACTGGAGCCTTTCGACCTGCTAAAGGCCAAGGCGGATGTGGCCTTTTTTTTCGGACAGGGCTCGTGGCCTGGAGCCGTTTGCACCAAGCTTTTCGGAGAGGATGTTGTCCCCGTGTGCTCCCCTGAAACTCTTGAAAATAGACCCATCAGGAGTGCAGCTGACCTAACTGACCTGATCTTGCTGCAATGCACCTCTCGACCCGAGGCTTGGCATGAATGGTTTCTTGAGCAGGATCTGCATACAGAAAACAGCTATCACGGGCCACGCTTTGACACTTTTTACATGTGTATACGCGCAGCCCAGGCAGGCTGCGGAGTGGCCTTGGTACCAAAATTTCTTGTCACTGACGAGATTGCCGATAAGAAATTGGTCATTGCTTGGGACTACTCCGTCCATAGCTCCGGCTCGCATTTCATGGCCTATTCAGAACACGCCGCTGACATCCCAAAGGTACGCAATTTTGCGGAATGGGTGCTGGAGCAAGCCAAATTTGAAAATTACCCAGTCTGACACTTCAAGAGCTTACGGAATGATCCTGTAATTTCTTTTCGCTTGCCGTGACCAAGCATTCCTCGCTTACATAGAAAAAACCTATGCAGCCAGGAACACCAAAATGCGAATGCTTGCCACAGAAAATTGCCTACGGACGACACCTCTCAGTCTGAAGTTTTCCGTTTCTCCGTACGAGAAAAAGCGGAGCGAAAACTTGTCGGCTGAAGCAATGGAGAGCGTGCTGTCATGACGCATTCCTCCATCAGCGAGTCCATCGCAATCGTCCATCCGATCACGTTGAGCCACGGCATCAACGCACAAGTATGGGATACAGACGGCAAGCGCTATATCGATTTCGTAGGTGGTATTGGCGTGCTGAATCTAGGCCACTGCAATCCACGGATTGTCGAGGCAATGTGCACCCAAGCCTCTAGGCTGACGCATTACGCATTCAACGCAGTGCCTCACGAACCCTATAAGAAACTGATGGCTCGACTGGCCGAGTTCATCCCTGTGTCCTATCGGGTCAGTGGCATGTTGACCAACAGTGGTGCCGAGGCAGCAGAGAATGCGCTGAAAATTGCACGCGCTGCTACCGGTCGCACTGCGGTTATTGCATTCGATGGAGGTTTTCATGGACGTACTTTGTCCACCCTGAATTTGAACGGCAAAGTGGCACCGTACAAGCAGCGTGTCGGCACGTTGCCAGGCCCGGTTTATCACCTTCCCTACCCGAGTGAAGACACTGGCGTCACGGCGCAGGAAGCGCTCAACGCAATGGATCGGCTCTTCAGCGTCGAAATCGATGTCGATGAAGTCGCCTGCGTCATTCTGGAACCCGTCCAGGGCGAAGGTGGATTCCTTGCCCTCGACCCTCAATTTGCACAAGCGTTACGCACGTTCTGCGAGGAAAAGGGCATTTTGCTGATTGCCGATGAAATCCAGTCCGGATTTGGTCGCACCGGACAGCGCTTTGCCTTTACACGACTGGGTATCGAACCTGATTTGATCCTGCTAGGCAAAAGCATTGCTGGTGGCCTTCCACTGGGAGCGGTGGTCGGAAAAAAATATCTGCTTGACACCTTGCCCAAAGGTGGCCTGGGCGGGACTTACTCAGGCAACCCAATTGCATGTGCAGCGGCGCTCGCCACACTGGACGAGATGACAGACGCAAACCTTTCTTCCTGGGGCGAAAATCAGGAAAAGCCAATCGTCGGCCGGTATCTCGCATGGAAGCAAAAGAAGATCTCTCCTTATCTCGGAAGATTGACCGGTGTCGGGGCAATGAGAGGTATCGAGCTGATAACTCCTGAAGGAAAACCAGCTACGTCGGTACTAGCACAGCTATTAGAGAGCGCCAGACAGAACGGTCTGCTTCTAATGCCCAGCGGAAAATCTCGCCACATCATCCGACTGCTCCCACCGCTAACTACCGAACCAGAAATCTTGAACGAAGGTCTCGATATTTTCGAGAGCTGCCTGGCTGGAATTCGCTAAACATGATCGCCCAGATTGCTGCACCGGTAGAGCTCACAAGGATCTATCGTACTTTCCTCGACTCGCTCCATGCGCAAGGTTTTAAGGGAGAAATAACTCCTGACTACGCCAACCGTACGGTGCTCGCGACCGACAACTCGATATACCAGCGCTTGCCACAAGCAGCGCTGTTCCCCCGCGATGTCCATGACATCCATCTATTGACTCGACTTGTTGCGCAGAAGGAATTTCGGCAAATCGTTATTACCCCGCGAGGCGGTGGTACTGGCACAAATGGGCAATCCTTAACACACGGGTTAATCGTCGACCTTTCGAAGCATCTCAATCAAATCCTGGAACTCAACGTCGAAGAGCGTTGGGTTCGTGTACAGGCTGGAGTTGTCAAAGACCAGCTCAACGCGGCCTTGAAACCTCATGGTTTGTTCTTTGCACCAGAGCTTTCAACATCGAATCGGGCCACTATCGGCGGCATGATCAACACTGATGCCAGCGGGCAAGGTAGCTGCACGTATGGCAAAACCAGAGATCATGTCCTAGAGCTCAAGACGATGCTTTGGGGTGGCGACGCGCTGGACAGCAAGCCCCTCTATGGCGCTGAGCTCCAACATTTCAGTGCAGCTCCAGGCATCGTTGGCCGAGTACACCGGTGCGTCACAGATATTCATAAGGAACATCGGGAGCTTATCGATAAAACGTTTCCCAAGCTCAATCGTTGCTTGACTGGGTACGACCTGGCACACATCCGCGACGAGCGTGGACGGGTCAATCTGAACAACATTTTATGTGGTTCTGAGGGGTCGCTCGGCTTTGTCGTAGAAGCCAAACTCAACGTTTTACCTATTCCCAAACACTCAACGCTCATCAATGTGTCGTACGCGAGCTTCATGGAAGCTTTGCGAGACGCACGTGCTCTGATGGCCCTCAAGCCACTATCAATTGAGACGGTGGACTCCAAAGTATTAGGCCTTGCAATGCAGGACATTGTTTGGCACGACGTGGCTGAATACTTTCCTCCCAATCAAAACCGCCCGACCTTGGGCATCAACCTCATCGAATTCAGCGGCGATGACGCTTCCGCCTTGGAAGCCACCGTTAACGACTTCCTGGCACACCTCTCCTCCGACAAAAGCGTCGAGCGTATCGGCCATACATTAGCTAAAGGTGCACAAGCCATTTCTCGCGTTTACTCGATGCGAAAGCGCGCTGTTGGTCTGCTAGGTAATGTGAAAGGCGAAATTCGTCCTCAAGCATTTGTAGAGGACACGGCAGTACCGCCAGAAAATCTAGCGGACTTCATTACTGAATTCCGAGCACTGCTAGATTCGCACAATCTGCAATACGGAATGTTCGGCCATGTCGATGCTGGCGTACTCCATGTCCGACCAGCACTCGATATGAAAGACCCAATTCAAGCCTCTCTCGTGCGAACGGTTTCTGATGGCGTTGCGGAACTGACTCACAAGTACGGCGGTTTGTTGTGGGGCGAGCACGGAAAAGGCGTTCGCTCGGAATACGCTCCCAAATTCTTTGGCAAGCTTTACCCAGTTCTGCAGCAGTTGAAAGCTGCCTTCGACCCTTATAATCAGCTCAATCCTGGGAAAATAGCGACACCACTCAATAGCAATGAGCAACTCCTAAAGATTGATGAAGTGCCTATGCGAGGCGAGTACGACCGTCAGATCGATGAGCGAGTCTGGCAAAGCTACGAGAGCGCCGTGCACTGCAACGGAAACGGTGCCTGCTACAACTTTGACCCTAATGATGCGATGTGCCCTTCTTGGAAAGCCACGAGGGAACGCGTTCACTCACCGAAAGGGCGTGCATCGCTGATTCGTGAATGGCTGAGAATACAAGGTAATGCTGGCATCGACGTCCTCAAAGTGGCGCAGCGTGCGAAAGACGAAAACGCCGCGATCAGTCTGCTGAGAAAGGTGAAGACGAGCTTCATGTCGCGAAGCATCAAAGAAGATTTTTCCCATCAGGTTTTCGACGCGATGTCGGGATGTTTGGCCTGTAAGTCTTGTGCCGGTCAATGCCCTATTAAGGTGAACGTACCTGAGTTTAGGTCTCGCTTTTTAGAGCTTTACCACACGCGCTACTTCCGCCCTCTCAAAGACTACTTGATTGGATCCCTGGAATTCACGATACCGTATTTTGCAAGAGCGCCCTGGCTCTATAACTCCCTCATGAGTACGAAGCCAGTCAGCCTTTTCCTGAAAAAATACGGAGGGATGGTAGACAGCCCGTTGCTCAGCAACATCAATTTTGCTGATGTGCTCAAAAAAGCGAAAGTCAAAGTAGCTACGCCGGAAACGCTGGAGTCACTGACCGAAAGCGAGCGCAAACGAAGCGTCATTTTGGTACAGGACGCCTTTACCCGGTATTTCGAGACCCAAGTGGTATCAGATTGGATCGAACTGATTTCCAAAATCGGCTACCACATCTACCTGGCTCCATTTTCTCCAAACGGAAAGCCGCTCCAAGTATTAGGCTTTTTGGGAGCGTTCGAAAACACAGCTCGAAAAAGTTCAGCCAAGCTGTACGAGTTGAGTAAATTCAACATTCCATTGGTAGGCTTGGATCCGGCGATGACACTCGTATATCGCCAGGAGTATTCGAAGCTGTCGGCTGATACCCCATGCCCTATGGTCTTCCTGCCACAGGAATGGTTGGCCAAAATTTTCGAGGTCGGATCGCCGGTGATAAACAACCGCGCCATATCCCAGACACCCTACTTGCTATTGGCCCATTGCACCGAAAAAACGAATACACCTGCAAGCACTGCCCTTTGGCAAACCGTATTCGAGAAGTTCGGTATGAAGCTGATAGTCATTGCTACAGGTTGCTGCGGGATGTCTGGCACCTACGGTCACGAGTCGAGAAATTACGAAACATCGAAGGAAATATACGGGCTGTCTTGGCAAAGCGCCGTAGAAAAATACAAAGCCGGCGGAAAGCTCCTAGCCAATGGTTACTCTTGCCGCAGCCAAGTGAAGCGATTTGGGGATGAAAAAATAAACCATCCTATCCAAGCGCTCCTAGCCCAGATTAAATCCTAAAACAGCTTGATGAGGGTTCTCCTAAATGCACCCCCTGCGAAAGTGCCTTCACGATGAACTTCATGCGCGACCATCGATTTACTTTGATGGCCCCGCAATAATTTATCACCTGGCAATACTAGATGACGGCAACTCCGCTAACAATATGATCAAAACGCTTTCATCTCATTGCGAGCCGAGCGCGTCGAACATTTCTACACGGCATCAACTAATGAAAATTAACGGCTTGCCATTCAAATGGGAGTGGCATACCGAATTCCTGACAATGACTTTAGTCGTGTCACGGATAGATGCATTTAGTGGATGGACGTCCGTCCCTAACTTTTTAGAAGAAATAATCGCTCAAAATAGATCATTGGTAATCAATGCGACCCAAATACTGGTCGAGGATGCAGCCACTTGGTTAGGCACGCCTCAATCATATGGATTTAAGGATCCTGCATGCTCAAACATCAACAATAGTGACGCATCGATCTGGAGTGACTTCCGTCTCGACTCGAACGGTTTCAATCACATTCTTCTTGTAAACAACAACCTGAACGCGTTTCGATTGGGGCGCAGTATCCGGCGTCTTCTTGAAATCGAAACCTACCGAATGCTTGCTTCGCTCACACTGCCCCTAGCGCAAGAATTAAGCGTAGAACTACAGACTTTCGAACGAAAGCTGGCCACCCTTGCTCAAAAAAACTCATCGATTTGCAACGGTTCCGCACGGCTTCTCTTGGACGAAATTACGCTTCTATCCGCAGAGCTTGCCAACCGTACAGCAAAGACTCGGCAACGCTTCAGCGCCACGGAAGCTTACTCACTCATTGTCTTTGAGCGCATTTCCGAACTGCGTGAAAACAGCATAAAGGGCTACCAGCAAGTAGGTAAGTTTATCGAACGCCGCTTTCGACCAGGCGTTCGCTATTGCGAAGCAACTGAAAAACGTTTGGAACGTATTGCCACCAGTGTCGCCAACCTCGGAGATCTGCTGCAGGCCAGAGTGCAGGTAGAGGTGGAAGAGCAAAACACCAAGATTCTTGCCGCACTTGATTTGAGGGCAATGACGCAGATGCGAATTCAGAAGGCGGTTGAAGGCTTCTCCATTATCGCTATCAGCTACTACCTGATAAGCGTATTGAAAATTATTTGCGAGACCTTATCGTCATTAGGTGTATCCATCGCCCCCAGGATAGTCGTTTCTCTGTTGATCCCATTAGTAATTGGAATGATTGTGCTTATAGCCAAGAGGCTGAAACGCGCAGCAGCCTAGAGACGTATACGCCTTGAAACGTGGCCTGCCACTTCAATAGCTGAGGGAATGAAATTCTGAGCAAACATCGTTTGTGCCCATACACGATTGTACTCAGAATTCATGGCACAGAACTCATTTTTTTGAGATCAAACGCCCACGTTAAACGTAGATAGCTTGTAAGGAGTTCCTTTGATGAGCACCCTAAGTTTCGTCGATCCGGACGAAATTCGTACTCAGTTTTCCCGTGCCATGTCCGAGATGTACAAGGAGGAGGTACCGCTCTACGGAACGCTCATGGAGCTTGTCGCAGAAACCAACAAGAAAGTGCTGGAGTCGAACAAGGCCATCTCAGACTATCTGAAGCGGACAGGAGAAATTGAGCGTTTAGAAATGGAGCGTCATGGGGCTATTCGCGTAGGTACTCCTGAAGAGCTCGCAACTATCGCACGACTTTTCGCAGTAATGGGCATGCAGCCCGTCGGCTACTACGACCTCACGCCTGCGGGCGTACCAGTACACTCCACAGCATTTCGTGCGGTGCATGAAGACTCACTGCAATCCAGCCCGTTCCGAGTATTCACGTCGTTACTCCGTCTGGATTTGATTGAGAACGAAGAGCTGCGAAGACTGGTTGAGATAATCCTGGATGAGCGTCAAATTTTCACACCGAACGCTTTGGCCCTGATCGAGAAATTCGAATCCAACGGAGGTCTTGACGCTAAGGATGCCAGGGACTTCATTGACGAGGCGCTGGAAACTTTCCGCTGGCATCACGATGCCACGGTTTCGGCAAAAGAATATCAGCGTCTACATGATCAACACCGGCTCATCGCTGACATTGTTGCTTTCAAAGGCCCGCACATCAATCACCTCACTCCTCGGACTCTGGACATAGATATGATCCAAGATGGAATGCCACAAAAAGGCATTACACCGAAGGCAGTAATTGAAGGGCCGCCACGCCGCGCATGCCCAATCCTGCTCCGCCAAACCAGCTTTAAGGCTCTCCAGGAAACCATCGTCTTCACTGACCAAAACAACAGTGCAACAGGTAACCACACAGCTCGTTTTGGGGAAATCGAACAACGTGGTGCAGCACTCACGCCAAAAGGCCGCAAGCTATACGACACCTTACTGAACGCCGCGCGAGCAGAATTGGGTGAGTTCCCATCCGAATCCAATGCTGAGAAATACACCCAGCTTTTGGAAAAACACTTCAAAGAATTTCCAGACACGTACGCTGAGCTGCACGATAAAGGGCTAGCCTACTTCCGATATTTTCCAACGCAACAAGGAATCGCATCGAGAAGCAACAGCTACCGACCAAGCTCGCGCCAAGACCTTATCGCACAGGGTCGCATTCAGTATGAACCCATCGTCTATGAAGACTTCTTGCCAGTAAGTGCTGCGGGAATCTTTCAGTCGAATCTCGGCGATGACTCACAAGCCCATTATTCAGGAAACTCTAATCAAGACGACTTCGAAAAGGCACTGGGTCAGAAGGTCACCAACGAGCTAAAACTCTACGCTGACACCCAACGCCGCTCTTTGCTGGAATGCTCAACCATTCTGGCAGTTCCTCCTCTCGTCTAGATTCGACTCAGCAACGGCAATCCTTAGATTGCCGTTGCTCTTCCAATCGAACGAATCAGCACCTGCCAGAAAGTGAACTGCTCACCTTTTCACACCGCACCATTCGGCTCAGGAGATAACAATGAATAAAACCATTTCTCGTCGTAGCGGAGGTCAAATCTTGGTGGATGCCCTGCGCATCCATGGAGTCAAGAAAGCTTTCTGTGTTCCAGGAGAAAGCTACCTCGCGGTTCTCGATGCCTTGCATGACGTGCAGAACGAAATCGACCTGATCGTATGCCGTCAAGAAGGTGGGGCGGCTTATATGGCAGAGGCCTATGGCAAACTCACTGGTGAACCAGGCATATGCTTTGTCACCAGAGGCCCAGGGGCTACAAATGCCTCTGTTGGCGTCCACACAGCATTCCAAGACTCTTCGCCTATGATTTTGTTCATTGGCCAGGTAGCTCGCGATCAACAGTACCGTGAAGCGTTTCAGGAGATTGATTTTCGCCAGATGTATGGCCCCTTGGCAAAGTGGGTCGTCCAAATAGACGATACAAGTCGAATTCCAGAGCTGATCAGCCAAGCGTTCCACCGAGCGGTAAATGGCAGGCCTGGGCCCGTCGTGGTCGCTCTACCAGAGGACATGTTGATTGAAATGGCGGAGGTCACTGATGCCGGGCCTTTCAAACGTGTCTTGATGACACCGGCAGCCGAGCAATTGGCCTCAATGCAACAACTGCTTGAGCAATCAGAGCGACCATTGATGGTGCTGGGTGGCAGCGGCTGGAATGCAGAATCAGTTCACGACATTCGGCTTTTCGCTGAACAGCAAGACATCCCGGTTGCAGCTTCCTTTCGCTGCCAAGACCTATTCGACAATCGACACCCCAACTATGTGGGAGATCTTGGATTCGCTGCCTCAGCTCAGCTGTCGTCAGCGGTTAGAGACGCAGACCTTTTACTCGTAGTCGGATCTCGAATGGGCGAGGTTTCGACGGGTGGATATGCTGCTTTGGAGATCCCGGTACCCAAGCAAACCTTGATTCATATTCACCAAGGTATTGAGGAACTTGGACGGGTTTACCAGCCTACCTTGGTGATAAACAGCAGCATGTCGACCTTTGCTAAATTAGCAGCAAAACTCCCCGCAGCTAACCTTCAAAAAAAGAGCGAATGGACACGTACGCTGAACAGCTACTATCGGCAAAATCTGGAGCGGACGCCCTCCCCTGGCACAGTCCAAATGGCCGAAATCATTGATTGGTTGAATCATAGACTTCCGGACGACGCGATCCTAACGAATGGTGCTGGAAACTATGCCGTCTGGCTTCAACGCTTCTATCAGTTCCGCCAATACCGTACCCAGCTAGGCCCTACAAACGGCTCAATGGGATATGGTGTCCCTGCTGCGGTGGCGGCCAAACTGACGTGCCCAGATAGAGTGGTTGTTTCGTTCTCTGGTGATGGTTGTTTCTTGATGAATGGTCAAGAAATAGCGACTGCTGCGCAGTACGGCGCCAATGTGATTTTCGTTGTTATCAACAATGGGATGTACGGAACAATCAGAATGCACCAGGAGCGCAACTACCCAGGACGGATCTCGGGAACTGACTTGCATAACCCGGATTTCGCGGCCCTAGCCCAGGCCTATGGGCTCCATGGCGAAGTAGTCAGCAATACTTGCGAGTTCGCGCCTGCGTTCGAACGCTGCCTGGGAAGCTATGGCCCCTCCCTGATTGAAGTCCGGATCGACCCTGAAGCCCTGACACCACGACTGAGCTTGACTCAGATCAGAGAGCAATCAAGTAAAACGTAAAACGGCAACCAAATTCCTCTCTTATGGGACGCTTAATCAAGACTAAAAAAGAACTTTAAAAATCAGTCACCGTTATGTTTTCCGCTGACATTGAGGCAAGCGTCTCTTGTTGTAAATTTGCCAATAATCAGCGGCGAATGTGACGTTATGTAGCAGTCAATGAAGCCTGCGACTGCCCTAGGGCTCTCAGAAAAAGGCCCTTCAACGTCGGTCTGGTCATGGCGGACAGCATCGGCGGCGGCAAGGTAGTGGCCAATATCGTGCTGATCATGCTGTTCCTCGCCACTTTACTGGCGATCATGACCTTGATGTCCGGTGCGTCGCGCACCCTGTATCAGGCGTCGGTGGATGGCTGGCTGCCGAAGTACCTGGGCTGCACCAACGAACACGGCGCGCCCACCGCTGCCATGTGGACCGACCGGTCGTTCAAACTGCTGCTGGCGCTGTTGATCCTGCCTGTGTTCTGCTACCGCCACTATGTGCAGGACAAGGGGCGCTTCCCGCAAGCGATGCTCAGCGACCTTTACATTCAGGCCGATGCCGGTCAGAAACGCGCCGGCTGGTTGCCCTATGTCACGCTGATCTCGGTTGTACTGGTGGTGTGCGGCTGCCATCAACTGGTGGCCTGAGCGCCCTTGCCTGCAGGTCTCTGATGGATCATCAGGGTGCAACGACGCCTCGATGATCACTTCGCCCCCCCCCTATCAATCGAGACAACGGTGCAAGGCCCGCCGCGAGAAACTCACCTGTGACTAGAGCTCGGGCTGAGCTTCCAACACCCAAAATTTTCGAGAGAAACTAATTACCAGCAATTACATCGCTCTATCAAAGGCGAACAGTTGTAACCGTCCGGGCAACACACCTTCCTGACACCGTCGCTTGAGGCGATGGTGTCCACCTAAATTTAAGTGGACACCATTTTTAGCCTTTTTAAGCGGACGCCTATGCCACAAGAACGCCGTTCCTAT
>NZ_JAHBDN010000075.1:0-36348 GCF_019956445.1 Pseudomonas sp. BF-R-19 | reverse complement strand
CGTCGGTGCAGTCGCTGGAGGATCTGGCGAAGCGGGTACTGGTGCTGCCGACCCGGCATGCACTGGAAGCGGTGATCCGTCGCGATTATCCATCCATCGAATTGCGTTCGGTTAAAACCTACGCCGAAGCCCGTGCCTGGGTTGAAAGCGATGAAGCCTACGTCACCATCGAAAACGAAATCGGCGCCCGGCTTTTTCCGTCGGGCCGGTTGCAGCTCGGGGCTGTGGTGCCGGGCAAATGGGATGCGGATTATCTGGTGGTGCGCAAAGGTCAGCCGCAGTTGCTGAGTATCCTCAACAAGGCGCTTGAGGCGTTTCCTGCGCAGGAGTTGCGCGACCTTCGCCTGAAATGGTTCGGTGGCGCTACCGTGCCACAACCGCCTGGCCTCTGGCAGCGGATTGACCAGTGGGTCTGCTGGGGCATGTTTGTGCTCAGCCTGTTCGGCCTGTTGTCCCTGCTCTGGAATCGGCGGTTGGCGGTGGTGGTCAGGCAGCGGGTCGAGGCCCAAAGGAGCCTGCACGACCAACTCGCATTCCAGCATGCCCTGATGGATGCCATGCCTGACCCGATGTTTGTCCGAGATCTGCAAGGGCGCTTGATCATGTGCAACAAAAGTTATGAGGACGCCTTGTCGACGCGTTTTGACCGGATGCAGGGGCGGCAGTTGATTGAGGTCGATGTCATGCCCAGACAAACCGCGGAACTGCTGCATGCCGAGTTCTTGGCCCAATTGAGTACACGCAGGACGCGCTTCTTCGAGCGTCAATTGATGTTCAAGGACGGTGTCAGGGATATCTACCAGTGGACAGTGCCGTTTTACACGGCCGATGGCCAGCTACGAGGATTGTTGGGGGGATGGGCCGACATCGCCCGGCGCACCCGACAGACGTGATGATTGGGTTTTTTCTCTGTCATGTTCGCCGTGCATGCTCTCTTGACTGGGTTGCAGGTTCGCCTGCAGTCAGTATCCAGAACTTTCTTCTCGGGCCAGCGGTCATTTGTTGTAGGCATGCCCCAGGCACGTTGTTTTCGGACTATTGAGTGGTGATCGGGATGGAAAGTATCAGTTTGTTGCTCGGTGAGGCGCTGAGCCCGTATCAGGTCACACTGACCCCGTCAGGCATTCGTGGCGAATACCGGGTAACCCTGAAGAATGCTATCGGCGTGACGGTGGTCGAGCGCGAGTTCAATCAGGTCCAGTTGAAAGACAAACGCTTGCTGACGGATGTGGTCGACGGTTTGCATCGCGACGTGCTGATCGCTGAAGGACGCCTTGAGCCTTGTGTCATCGCGGCATTGCGTAATGCGGCGCAGGACAAGCTGCTGGCCAGCCGCAGTTGAACGGATATTTGTGGGAACCTTCCGGCGCCCAGGTCAGTCAGACTTTGTAACAGCAGGATCAAGCATTGTGCTCCGGTGCTTGTAGCTTGCTGCTACTGGTCTCCAAGCAGGCCATGTTTAACCCCGAGTCGTCTCCCCACTTCTCGGGGTTTCTTTTGCCCGGGATTTGTCATGGCTGCGCCAGATTGTCGAAAAACGCCTTGGTGTCTTTCAGGTAATCGCTGCGACTCTCCGGATCCAGCCAGGCGGCGTAGGCCTCGTCAAGGCGTTCGCGGGGAAGGGTGCGCAGCACCTGGTTGATCTCGACAATGGCCTGCCGGCCCTTTGGCGTGTCGGTGCAACCGATGTAACCGGACAGGTACTTGCCCGTGCCACGGATCGGATAGAACTGCAATTCATCCTCGGCAATGCCTTGCAGCGAGGCCTGGTAGCGAATTTCCGGGCGATAACCCAATAGCAGGCGCAAGCGTCCCAGGCGCTGCATCTGCAGCAGGCTGCCCAAGGCGTCGTTACCGTAATGAGCGGTCAGCGCGTCGGCTGGCGCTTGCTTGAGCAGTCCGTCGAGGTATTCGCCGTAATTGCGCTCGGCAATAACCCCCCAGTTTTTCGCTGCCGCTGGCGAGCAGCTCTGCCAGGTCCACTTCGCCGTTCTTGATAAAGGGTGCCAGCACTTTCTGGTCGACGCGCCGCACGGCCAGGCCATTGCTCATGGCGCGGAAGACCGGGATGGAAAAGGCGATCCACTGTTCCCGTTCCTTGCTCCAGTTCAGCGCCGCGTCGCAGACGAGGGACGGTTCGTGGAGCATTTGCAATCCACGTGCGCGATTGACCCTCATCACACTGTGCTGGTATTGCGGCATGCCGGCAATCAACAACAGAAGCAGTTGATCGATAACGCCCTGGCCCTTTTTCGGCCCGTCGAAGATCGTCAGCGGCGGCAGGTCGCGCTTGAGCCAGATCAGGGTTTCCCTGGTTTGCGCCAGGGCTGACGGGACCGGCTCAAGGAGCAGGAACAAGGTCGCCAACACGCACAGTAGCCACCCGCCGCGCGACGGGCAGTGTCTAGGGGCCCATGCAGGCAGGCGCCTCGGTTCAGATGGCTCCGTCTTTGCGCAACTGTGCGATCTGTGTCGCGTCATAGCCAAGTTCCTGGAGTACCTGTGCGTTGTGCTCACCCAGTTGCGGCCCGACCCATTCACATTCACCGGGCGTCTCTGAGAGTTTCGGCACAATGCCCGGCATCTTGAAGTCTTTGCCGTCCGGCAGCTTGGCTTGCAGGAACATTTCCCGCGCCAGGTACTGTGGGTCATTGAACATGTCTTCGGCGCTGAAGATCCGGCTGGCCGGCACCTCGGCCTGATTGAGCTGCGCCAGCACCGTGTCGAGCGGCAACGAGTTGACCCAGCGATCGATGACGCCATAAATCTCGTCGCGTCGGGCATCGCGGCCATCGTTGCTGGCAAGCAGAGGGTCGTTGGCCAGGTCTTCCCGGCCAATGATCAGCATGAAGCGTTTGAAAATCGCGTCGCCATTGGCGCCGATCTGCACGTGCTTGCCATCGGCGCTGGTGTGGATCGAGGACGGGGTGATGCCCGGCATGATATTGCCCGTGCGTTCGCGGATGAAACCGAACACGTCGAACTCCGGGACCATGCTTTCCATCATTGCGAAGATGGCTTCGTACAGCGCCACGTCCACCACTTGCCCCTGGCCGCCGTTGACTTCGCGATGACGCAGGGCCATCAACGCGCCGATCACGCCCCAGAGCGCGGCAATCGAGTCGCCGATGGAAATGCCGGTGCGCACCGGTGGCCGGTCTTCGAAGCCGGTGATGTAGCGCAGGCCGCCCATGGATTCACCGACCGCGCCAAAGCCGGGCTGGTCTTTCATCGGGCCGGTCTGGCCGAAACCCGACAGCCGCACCATGACCAGTTTCGGGTTCAGTGCGTGCAGGACGTCCCAGCCCAGGCCGAGTTTTTCCAGGACGCCGGGACGAAAGTTTTCGATCAGGATGTCGGCTTCACCCAGCAGCTGTTTCAGGATCGCCTGACCGTCGGGGTGCTTGAGATTGAGGGTCAGGGACTTTTTGTTGCGGGCCTGGACGAACCACCATAATGAAGTGCCTTCATACAACTTGCGCCATTTGCGCAATGGATCACCGCCGTCCGGGGATTCGATCTTGATCACGTCGGCACCGAATTCAGCGCAAATGCGCGAGGCAAACGGGCCGGCGATCAAGGTGCCCAATTCAATGACTTTCAGACCGGAAAGCGGTTTGGCGGTGAACGGCATGCTGGATCCTGTGGGGCGAAGGTTGGGCGAATAGAGCGTTTTAGCATAGCCGACTGTCCGACGCTCCAGCTTGATTGTGTTCGATTCGTGGATTGCCCGTCGCATCGGTTAGACTTGCCGCCTTTCCTCGTATCAAGAAGCCCGTTCATGGCCCAGCCGTCCACGACCTACAAGTTTGAACTGAACCTCACCGACCTCGACCGCAGCGTCTATGAGAGCGTGAAGCAGACCATCGCCCGTCACCCTTCGGAAACCGAAGAGCGCATGACCGTGCGCCTGCTGGCCTACGCCCTCTGGTACAACGAGCAACTGTCGTTCGGCCGTGGTCTGTCGGAAGTGGATGAACCGGCCTTGTGGGAAAAAAGCCTGGATGACCGCGTCCTGCACTGGATCGAAGTCGGCCAGCCCGATGCCGAGCGCCTGACCTGGTGTTCGCGTCGCACTGAACGCACCAGCCTGCTGGCCTATGGCAGCCTGCGCGTGTGGGAAGGCAAAGTGGTGCCAGCGGTGAAAAACCTGAAGAACGTCAACATCGCTGCCGTGCCTCAGGAAGTCCTGGAAACCCTGGCCAAAGACATGCCCCGCGTTATCAAGTGGGACGTGATGATCAGCGAAGGAACGATTTTCGTCACCGACGACCGTGGTCAGCACGAAGTCCAGTTGCAGTGGCTGGCCGGTGAGCGCGGCTGATTTTTCGCCGCTTTAGCGCGTCACCCGGTTTTATCCTACGTATTGAAGAGAAGCTCCCGTCACCCCATGCGCATCGAACCTCGCCTGCTGCCCGACACCCTGCCATTCCTCGGTGATATTCCGCCGCTGTTGACCCGCCTGTACGCGGCGCGGGGCGTGCAGTCCGAGGCAGAACTGGACAAGAGCCTGGCGCGGTTGATTCCGTTCCAGCAACTCAAGGGCATCGATGCTGCCGTGGATCTGTTGGTGACTGCGCTCGAACAGCGCCAGCGCATTCTGATCGTCGGCGACTTCGATGCCGACGGCGCGACGGCCAGCACCGTAGGCACGCTGGGCCTGCGTTTGTTGGGGGCGGCACATGTCGATTACCTGGTGCCCAACCGATTCGACTACGGCTACGGCCTGACACCGGAAATCGTCGCAGTGGCGCTTGAGCGTCAGCCGCATTTGCTGATCACCGTCGACAACGGCATCTCCAGCGTCGAAGGCGTGGCAGCGGCGAAACAGGCCGGGCTCAAGGTACTCGTCACCGACCACCACTTGCCCGGTGACGAGCTGCCACTGGCCGATGCCATCGTCAATCCGAACCAGCCCGGTTGCGAGTTTCCGAGCAAGGCACTGGCCGGTGTCGGGGTGATTTTCTATGTGCTGATGGCCCTGCGTGCGCGGTTGCGCGAGCTGGGCTGGTACACAAGCAAGCCGCAGCCGAATATCGGCGAACTGCTCGATCTGGTGGCTCTGGGCAGCGTGGCCGACGTGGTGCCGCTGGATGCCAACAACCGGATTCTGGTGCATCAGGGCCTGGAACGGATTCGCGCCGGACGTGCCCGGCCGGGGATCAAGGCGATCCTCGAAGTGGCCAAGCGCGATCATGCGCGCATCACCTCCACCGATCTGGGGTTCATCGTCGGCCCGCGCCTGAACGCCGCAGGGCGCCTGGACGACATGAGCCTGGGCATCGAATGCCTGCTGACCGAAGACGCAGGTCTGGCCCGTGAGATGGCTGCTCAATTGGACGGCATGAACCAGGACCGCAAATCCATCGAGCAAGGCATGCAGCGCGAAGCGCTGGCGCAGCTCAAGGATCTGCCGGTGGAGTCGATGCCGTTCGGCTTGTGCCTGTTCGATCCCGAGTGGCACCAGGGTGTCATCGGTATCCTCGCGTCACGGATGAAAGAGCGCTATTTCCGCCCGACCATCGCCTTTGCCGATGCCGGGGATGGCCTGCTCAAGGGCTCGGGGCGTTCGGTCCAGGGCTTTCACATCCGCGACGCCTTGAGTGTGGTGGCGGCGCAGCATCCGAATCTGATCACCAAATATGGTGGCCACGCGATGGCAGCCGGCCTGACGCTGCCGGAAGCGAATTTCCCTTTGTTCGCCGAAGCCTTTGACACTGAAGTGCGCCGGCAGATGCGCGAAGAAGACCTGACTGGCCGCCTGTTGTCGGACGGTACCCTGGCGGTGGAGGAGTTCCACCTGGAACTGGCCCGTGCCCTGCGGCATGCCGGCCCTTGGGGGCAGCACTTCCCGGAACCGTTGTTTCATGGAGTGTTCCAGTTGGTCGAGCAGCGCGTCGTTGGCGAACGGCACCTTAAAGTCGTGCTCAAAAGTGAATGTGGCTCGGTGAAACTCGACGGCATTGCCTTCGGGATCGACCGCGACATCTGGCCGAATCCGACCATCAAGTGGGTGGAACTGGCCTACAAGCTCGACCTCAACGAGTTTCGTGGCAACGAGACGGTTCAACTGATGATTGCCCACATCGAACCGCGTTGAACCCCCTGTAGGAGCGAGCTTGCTCCGGGCGGCGTTCCGACGATGGACGTGAACGATGGCGCTGGGAACCTGATACCCCGCGGTGTCCTGTCGTCCATCGCGAGCGAGCTCGCTCCTACAAGGGGGCGACATCCGTCGATGTCGACTAGGCTCTAAACACTGCTTGATTTTGGCCTTGTGACGTCTTGTCGAATTTTTTGCCCGCGGGGGCGGGTGTTGTACCTTTTTCCTGTCACTCGTCGACTATTCAAACAGAACCTGGAGCCTGCCCACTGATTCGAGAGGTGCCCCATGAGTCTGCTGCTTGAACCCTTTACCCTTCGCCAATTGACCCTGCCCAACCGCATCGCGGTATCGCCGATGTGCCAGTACTCCAGCGCCGATGGCCTGGCCAATGACTGGCACCTGGTCCACCTCGGCAGCCGCGCTGTCGGCGGGGCCGGGCTGGTGTTTACCGAAGCCACGGCGGTCACCGCCGACGGGCGTATCACGGCCGAGGACCTCGGTCTGTGGAATGACGAACAGATTGAACCCCTGCAACGCATCACCCGCTTCATCACCGCCCAGGGAGCCGTTGCCGGCATTCAGCTGGCCCATGCCGGGCGCAAGGCCAGCACCTACCGGCCGTGGCTCGGCAAGCATGGCAGCGTCAAGCCCGATGAGGGCGGCTGGGTGCCAGTCGGACCTTCACCGATTGCATTCGATCCACAGCACACCCAACCCAGACAGCTCGATGACGGCGAGATCGCCAAGGTCATCCAGGCCTTTGTCGATGCGGCAAAGCGCTCACTGACGGCCGGTTTCAAGGTGGTCGAAGTGCACGCGGCCCATGGTTACCTGCTGCATCAGTTCCTGTCGCCGTTGAGCAATCAGCGTCGCGATCAATATGGCGGTTCGTTCGAAAATCGTATTCGGCTGGTGCTGCAGGTTACCGAAGCGGTGCGTGAGGTGTGGCCTGAAGAGTTGCCGGTGTTTGTCCGGGTCTCGGCCACCGACTGGGTAGAAGACGGCTGGAACCCCGATGAAACGGTGGAGCTGGCGCGCCGCCTCAAAGCCCTGGGGGTCGACCTGATCGACGTCTCGTCGGGCGGGACGGCGGTGAATGCCGAGATTCCCACAGGGCCGGGTTACCAGACCCGCTTCGCCGAACGTGTGCGCAAGGAGTCGGGCATGGCCACCGGTACGGTCGGCATGATCACCGAACCGGCCCAGGCCGAGCACATCCTGCGCACCTGTCAGGCGGACATCATCTTCCTCGCTCGTGAGTTGTTGCGCGATCCGTACTGGGCGCTGCACGCGGACGATGACCTGGGCGGGCACAAGGCCGTGTGGCCGGCGCAATATCAGCGGGCGACTCACCGTGAGCAGCCGATTCATGAATCGGATTTGCGCGACTGAAATCCATCGATAAGAAAAAGCCCCTGAATCGTGAGATTCAGGGGCTTTTGTTTTTGCGGCTGACCGATCAGGCGGCTTCGATCTTGCTGCGGTTCTGTTCGACCTGGTTCAGGTAGCCCTTGAGCTTTTCCTGTTCGGCCGCCGTCGTGAACAAGCCGAGCTTGCTCCGACGCCAGAGGATGTCGTGGGCGCTGGTGGCCCATTCTTCGCTGCACAGATAGTCGACTTCACGGGTGTAGAGACCGCCGCCGATGTGCTCGCCCATATCGCTGAGGTCCTGTACGCCTTCGAGCATGCGCCAGCTGCGGCTGCCATAGGTGGTGGCCCAGCGGCGCGCGATCTCGCTCGGTAGCCAGTCGAATTTGTCGCGGATACGCGAGCTCAAGGCTTGCGGGGTGGTCATGTCTTCACCGCCCGGCAGCGTGGCGCTGGCGGTCCAGCTTGGCTGGATGTGCTTGAAGTACGGTGCCAGTTGCGCCAGCGCCGACTCGGCCAGTTTGCGATAGGTCGTGAGCTTGCCGCCGAACACCGACAGCAACGGAGCCTCTTCGCCAGTGCCAGACAGCGCCAGGGTGTAATCGCGGGTCACGGCCGACGGGTTGTCGGACTCGTCGTTGCACAGCGGCCGCACACCGGAATAGCTGTGCAGGATGTCGTCGCGGCCGATTTGCTTCTTGAAATGGGCGTTGACCACCTTCAACAGGTAATCGGTTTCGCCGTCGGTAATTGCCACTTTCGCCGGATCGCCGGTGTACTCGCGGTCAGTGGTGCCGATCAGCGTGAAGTGATTCAGGTACGGAATGGTGAACACGATGCGCTGATCTTCGTTTTGCAGGATGTGCGCGTGTTCGCCGTCGTACAGTTTCGGCACGATCAGGTGGCTGCCCTGGATCAGGCGGATGCCGTATGGCGATTCCATCTTCAAGTCATCGCGGATGAACTTGGCGACCCAAGGGCCGGCCGCATTGACCAATGCCTTGGCGCGGATCGAAAACAGGCTGCCATCGGCGCGTTCCAGGTGCAGGTGCCACAGGCCCTTGGCGCGGCGTGCGCTGACGCAGCGGGTCTGGGTGTGAACGTGGGCGCCTTTTTCCCGGGCGGCCATGGCGTTCAACACCACCAGGCGCGCGTCGTCTACCCAGCAATCGGAGTATTCGAAGCCCTTGGCGATCTCGCTTTTGAGCGCGCTGTCGGGGCCGAACTTCAGGCTTTTCGAACCTTGCAGTTGCTCGCGCTTGCCCAGGTTGTCATAGAGGAACAGACCGGCGCGGATCATCCACGCGGGGCGCAGGTGCGGGCGATGCGGCAACACGAAACGCATTTGCTTGACGATGTGCGGAGCCTTGGCCAACAACACTTCGCGTTCGGCCAGGGCTTCACGCACCAGGCGGAATTCGTAATGTTCGAGGTAGCGCAGGCCGCCGTGAATCAGCTTGCTGCTGGCCGACGAGGTATGGCTGGCCAGGTCATCCTTTTCACAAAGGAACACCGAGAGACCACGGCCGGCGGCATCCGCTGCGATCCCCACGCCATTGATCCCGCCACCGATGACGGCGATATCGTAGACCTCGGCGAGAGGGGGCGTAGGCAAGGTGGAAGTGGGCATCGGCACGGCCTCGGAATTATTGGATGTTCTGTATTTGAATTCGAACATTAATGTTCATTTGCGAAAATACTAGCCCATAAAGACGCGCACAGCCAGTCAGCTTCGATTGAAAATACTCATCGAATGGCCGCTAAAGGAAAATTTACGAACATTTTGATGCGCGTTATGGCGCAAGAGGGATGCTGTATGTGCGATCGCCTTCGCGGGCAAGCCCGCTCCCACAAGGATCGCACGGGACCTGTGGGAGCGGGCTTGCCCGCGATAGCGCCAGTGTAGGCACTGGAGATGGTGGGGTTAAACGACTTCCAGCCGAACCTTGTGCTGGTTCAACAACTGCGCCAGCGCCGGGGAAGGCTGCTGATCGGTGACCAGGCAATCGACCAGGCTGATCGGTCCCAGGCGAATCATGGCGTTGCGCCCGAACTTGCTGGAGTCGGCCGCGAGGATCACTTGCCGGGCATTGGCAATGATCGTCTGGGATACCCGCACTTCCTGATAGTCGAAGTCCAGCAGACTGCCGTCTTCATCGATGCCGCTGATGCCGACCAGTGCGAAGTCGACCTTGAACTGGTTGATGAAATCGACACTGGCCTGACCCACCACGCCTCCATCGCGCCGCACGTTGCCGCCGGTCAGCAGGACATCGAAATCGTCCTTGGCGCTGAGCATGGAGGCGACGTGCAGGTTGTTGGTGATGATCTTCAGGTGATTGTGATTGAGCAGTGCCCGGGCTATGGATTCGGTGGTCGTGCCGATGTTGATGAACAACGAGGCATGGTCGGGAATCTGCGCGGCAATGGCTTCGCCGATACGCTGTTTCTCATCGCGCATCTGATCGGCGCGCATGGCGTAGGCGGTGTTTTCAACGCTGGAGTCGTAAGCCGCGCCGCCGTGGTAGCGACGCAACAAATTGGCTTCCGCGAGCTGATTGATGTCGCGGCGAATGGTCTGCGGGGTAACAACGAACAACGTCGCCATTTCCTCGATGCTGACATAGCCGCGTTCGCGGACCAGTTCGAGGATTTGCTGCTGACGGGGAGGCAGATTCATGGGGCGTCCTTTGGGCTGCCGTGCAAAATTTGCCCATGATGCCGCAGGAATCCGCTCCCTACCAGTTACATACAGATACGGGGACTGCAGTTCGCTTATTCAGCCTCGTCTTCAGCCGCCCAATTACGGGTGCGGCTGACCGCTTTTTTCCATCCTGCGTAGAGTTTTTCCTTCGCCGTTTCATCCAGCGTCGGTTCGAACTGGCGTTCGATCACGGCCTTGCCGCGCAACTCTTCCAGGCTACCCCAGAAGCCGCAGGCCAGACCTGCCAGGTAAGCAGCGCCCAGTGCCGTGGTTTCGCGCATTTGCGGGCGCTCGACCTGCGTACCGAGGATGTCGGCCTGGAACTGCATGAGGAAGTTGTTGGCCACCGCGCCGCCATCCACGCGCAGGGCCTTGAGGCGTTCGCCGGAGTCCTGTTGCATGGCGTCGAGCACGTCGCGGGTCTGGTAGGCAATCGACTCCAGTGCGGCACGAATGATGTGATCCACGCGGACACCGCGGGTCAGGCCGAACAGTGCGCCACGGGCGTACGGGTCCCAGTAGGGAGCGCCAAGACCGGTGAAGGCTGGCACCAGATACACGCCGTTGCTGTCCTTGACCTTGTTGGCGAAGTATTCGGTGTCGTGGGCGTCGTTGATGATCTTCAGTTCGTCACGCAGCCACTGCACGGTAGAACCGCCGTTGAACACCGCGCCTTCCAGCGCGTAAGCCACTTCGCCACGTGGGCCGCAAGCGATGGTAGTGAGCATGCCGTGTTGGGATTTCACGGCTTTGTCGCCGGTGTTCATCAACAGGAAGCAGCCAGTGCCGTAGGTGTTTTTCGCCTGGCCTGGCTCGACGCACATCTGGCCGAACAGGGCGGCTTGCTGGTCGCCAGCGATGCCGCCGATGGCGATACCGCTTTTGGTACGGCCATAAATCTCCGAGGACGATTTAACTTCCGGCAGCATTTCGCGCGGAATATCCAGTACCTCCAGCATCTTCGCGTCCCACTCCAGGGTGTGGATGTTGAAGAGCATGGTGCGCGAAGCGTTGGTGTAGTCGGTGACATGCACCTTGCCGCCGGTAAATTTCCAGATCAGCCAGCTGTCGACGGTGCCGAACAACAGCTCACCGTTACGCGCGCGCTCGCGGCTGCCTTCGACGTTGTCGAGGATCCACTTCAGCTTGGTGCCGGAGAAATATGGGTCGGTGACCAGGCCGGTAGTGTCGCTGATGTATTGCTCGTGGCCATCGCGCTTGAGCTGCTGGCAGATCTCGGTGCTGCGTCGGCACTGCCAGACGATCGCGTTGTAGATCGGGCGGCCGGTGTTCTTGTCCCAGACTACGGTGGTTTCGCGCTGGTTGGTGATACCGATCGCGGCCACCTGGTCGTGGTGCAGGCCGGCTTGTGCCAGGGCCTCGACCATCACGGCGCTTTGAGTGGCAAAAATTTCCATTGGGTCATGTTCAACCCAGCCGGCTTGCGGGTAATGCTGGGCGAACTCCCGTTGGGCGGTGCAGACCACGTTTGCGTCGCGGTCGAAAATGATCGCGCGGGAGCTGGTCGTACCCTGATCGAGGGCAATGATGTAGTTCTTATTCTGTGTGTCGGTCATGTCGATTGCCTTGGACGAAATAAGGGAGTGAGGTCTGGCGCGCGATCAAAGGGCAGGGGCACGCGCCAACGGTATCAAGAAGTTCTGGGTTTGCCGTCAATGGCAGCTGTTGCATCCTTTGTAGCAGGTACGGCGCTGGGCAGATGGCGGGCAATCAACCCGCGATAGGCTGTAGCACCGAGGCAGGCACCGACAATCGGTGCAAAAACAGGAATCAGGAAATACGGAATATCGCGTCCGCCAGTGAAGGAAATTTCACCCCAGCCAGCGAAGAAAGTCATCAGTTTAGGACCGAAGTCCCGCGCAGGGTTCATGGCAAAACCGGTCAGCGGTCCCATCGAACTGCCGATCACCGCAATCAGCAGGCCGATCAGCAGCGGTGCCAGCGGGCCTTTGGGCAGACCATTGTTGTCATCGGTCAGGGACATGATCACGCCCATCAGGATGGCCGTGATGATCACCTCGACCAGAAATGCCTGGGCGGTGGTCAGCACAGGATTCGGAAAGGTGGAGAACACGGAGGCCAATTCAAGGCTGGCTTGAGTGCCGCGTACCATGTGGTGCGTTTGTTCGAATTCGAAGAATAGATTGCTGTAGAGCGTGTAAACCAACAGCGCCCCACAGAAGGCCCCCGCCACTTGGGCGAGTACGTAGAAAGGCAATTTACGTTTTTCGAAGTCCGCGAAAATGCTCAGGGCAATGCTGACGGCAGGGTTCAGATGCGCACCGGAAACTCCGGCGGTGAGGTAGATCGCCATGCTGACGCCGACACCCCAGATAACGCTGATTTCCCACAAGCCAAAGCTGGCACCCGCGACCTTGAGCGCGGCAACACAACCTGTACCAAAAAAGATCAGCAGCGCTGTACCCAGAAACTCGGCCATGCATTGGCTCGAGAGCGACGGTTGTTGTAAAGCAGTTGTCATTGAAACCTCATTTTTTTTGTTGTCTGGCGCTTTTTTCCATCATGGTCGGAGCGCGTTTTTCGCCGAGGCAGGATCCCCATCCTGGTCGCGGTTTACTGCTGGGTGCAGCGGTAGGACGTTTCGTACAGTTTCACAAACGAAAAAATATAGACAAGAAACGCTGCTGTCAAAGGTCGAAAGTGAACCGTCGGTCACAAAAAAACCATTCGTTGCATGAATGAATGAGTCATTGCGCAATGGGATGGCCAGGCAATGGCGTTATGGATGCGCCGCCGTAGAGCCTTTTAACGATCAATGTCCTAGAATCCGGCGCAGTATTTTTCTTCTGCCGCCCAGTCTGGAGCTGTCATGACCCCCGCATTGGATTTGTTGAAAAAGGTTCGGGCCGAACATCGCGTACACAGTTACGAACATGACCCCAAGGCCGCCTCCTACGGGTTGGAAGCGGCGGAAAAACTCGGGCTCGATCCGGCGCAGGTGTTCAAGACTTTGCTGGCGGCCAGCGAAAAGGGCGAGTTGCTGGTGGCCGTGGTGCCGGTTGTCGGCAGCCTGGACTTGAAAGGGCTGGCCCACGCCGCGGGCGTGAAGAAGGTCGAAATGGCCGACCCGGCGGCGGCGCAGCGCTCCACTGGTTATCTGTTGGGCGGGATCAGCCCGCTGGGGCAGAAAAAGCGTTTGCGTACTTTCATTGATAATTCGGCCCAGCCTTTTGCCAGCATTTTTGTCAGTGCGGGCCGACGTGGACTGGAAGTCGAACTGGCGCCGGCCGTGCTGGCCGAACACACCCAGGCGAAGTTTGCCGATATCGGCCGTGCGTGAGCGTCGAAGCAGGTGCAGCGCTGTATGGTGAAAATCAGCCTGCTCTGTCACTGGCGCCGGCTGGGCCAGCGCGGCATGCTCAGCGGTCTGACAAAGGGAGAAGGTTATGCAACTGGAGTTTCATCAGGTCGACGCGTTCAGCAATCAACCATTCAGCGGTAATCCGGCGATGGTCTATCGGCTCGATACCTGGCTCGCCGATGAGTTGATGCAAAAGATTGCCGCCGAACACAACCTCGCCGAAACGGCGTTTGTCGTACGTGAAGGGCAGGGCTGGCACATCCGCTGGTTTACGCCGACCACCGAGGTGCCATTGTGTGGTCACGCGACGCTGGCTAGCGCCTATGTGCTGTTTGAGATCTATAAAGAGCCCGTCGAACGACTGGACTTCACCTGCAAGTCCGGCCCGTTGAGCGTGACGCGGGAGGGCGCAGGCCTGTGGCTGGACTTCCCGGCGATCACTGCGTCGCCGGTGAACGTGATCTCGGACATCGAGCGTGCACTGGGCGTGAAGGCTGTCGAGGTACTGGCTTCGAATGAGCTGTTCGTGGTGCTGGAGTCGGAGCAAGCCGTGCTCGACTGCAAGCCGGACATGGTGGCCCTGGCGAAACTGCCATGGTTGGGCGCCATCGTGACGGCGCGGGGCGAGCAGCACGATTTCGTTTCCCGCTACTTCGCCCCGGCAATCGGCATCAATGAAGACCCGGTGACCGGATCGACCCATTGTCTTCTGATTCCGTACTGGTCAAAGCGTTTGGGCAAGTCGAGCCTGACGGCTTTTCAGCGTTCGGCGCGGGGTGGGGAATTGTTCTGTCGACTGGAAGGCGATCGGGTGAAGATCGGTGGGAACGCGACGCTCGTGGCGAGTGGAACGCTGATGTTGGGCTGACGCAAATCCAGTGTGGGAGCGAGCTTGCTCGCGAAGACGGACAGTCAGTTAACATCATCATCGACTGACACTCCGCCTTCGCGAGCAAGCCCGCTCCCACATTTAATCCATGTTTGTCAGTTAGCGGTGCTGTAGCGGCGGACACCGGATTCAGCCGCCGGAATCTGCGCCGCGGTGCTGCCTGACGCCTGGAACAACACCAGGTGTTCAGCCGCGACACGAATACCCACATCCGCCCCAACCTGACGATCGACATGGCTCGGGAAAATCGACTCCAGTTGTGCGCCTGTCGGCAGTTGCAAGCGATACAGGGTCGATGCACCCAGGAACGTCTTGCCGGCAATTCGCGCCTTCAGTGCGCTGTCCGGCGCATAGACGATATCGTCCGGGCGCAGCAGTACGTCCACGGCGCCGCCTACCGGCCAGGTGTAGGCCCGATTGCCGCGCAACTCACCCAGCTCGGTCTGCACCGATTCGGGGCTGCTCAACTGGCCGCGAATGAAATAGCCCTGGCCGATGAAACTCGCCACGAAGGGTGTCAGCGGTTCGTGATACAGGTTGTAGGGCGTATCCCACTGTTCCAGGCGACCTTCCTTGAACACCCCAACGTGGTCGCTGACCGCGAAGGCTTCTTCCTGGTCGTGAGTCACCAGAATCGCGCTGGTGCCACGGGCCTTGAGGATGTCGCGTACTTCATGGCTGAGCTTGCGGCGCAATTCGCCATCGAGGTTGGAGAACGGTTCGTCGAGCAACAGCAGTTGCGGTTCCGGCGCCAAGGCGCGGGCCAGGGCGACACGTTGCTGCTGCCCACCGGAAAGTTCGTGGGGGAAGCGCTTGCCGAGGTTCTTCAGGTTGACCAGTTCCAGCAGCTCTTCAGTCACGCGATCCTTTTGCGGATGCTTGCGAATGCCGAAGGCGATGTTGTCGGCCACGCTCAAATGCGGAAACAGCGCGTAGTCCTGGAACACCATGCCGATGCGACGTTTCTCCGGAGCGAGGGTGAAACCGGCGCTGGAGATGGTCTCGCCAGCCAGCTGGATTTCGCCTTCGTGAACCGGTTCGAAACCGGCAATCGCCCGCAGGGTGGTGGTCTTGCCGCAGCCTGAAGAGCCCAGCAGGCAACCGATGTCGCCTGCGTTGAGGTGCAGGTTGAGGTTCTGCACCACGCGTTGGTCTTGATAGCCGCAGGCGAGGTTGCGCAGGTTGAGCAGTAATGGCTGGCTCATGCGTGGTGGTACGAAGGCGGAACGAGGAATTCGAGCAAGGCCTTTTGCGCGTGCAGACGGTTTTCGGCTTGATCCCAGGCCACCGAGCGCGGGTCGTCGAGCAGGTCGACGCTGATTTCCTCACCACGGTGCGCCGGCAGGCAGTGCATGAACAGTACGTCGTCAGCAGCCAGGTCGAGCAGGGCGCGGTTGACCTGATACGGTGCGAACAGTTGCAGGCGCTTGGCGGTTTCCTCTTCCTGGCCCATGGAGGTCCAGACGTCGGTGCTCACCAGGTGTGCGCCACGCACGGCTTCCTTCGGGTCGCGAACGATGGTGACCCGATCGCCGGCCTTGGCCAGGAACACCGGGTTGGGTTCGTAGCCTTCAGGGCAGGCAACGCGCAACTGGAAGTCGAACTGGATCGCCGCCTCTATATAGCTGTTGCACATGTTGTTGCCGTCGCCGATCCAGGCCACGGACTTGCCCTGGATGGAGCCGCGGTGTTCGAGGAAGGTCTGCATGTCCGCCAGCAACTGGCAAGGGTGCAGGTCGTCGGACAGGCCATTGATCAGCGGAACGCGCGAATTGGCGGCGAATTCGGTCAGAGTGCTGTGGGAAAACGTACGGATCATTACAGCGTCGAGCATGCTCGACATGACAATGGCGGCGTCGCCGATCGGCTCGCCACGGCCCAGTTGGGTGTCACGGGGCGACAGGAAGATCGCCTGGCCGCCGAGCTGGATCATGCCGGCCTCGAAGGAGATCCGGGTACGGGTCGAGGACTTCTCGAAAATCATCCCCAGGACGCGGTTTTTCAGAGGCTCGAACAGTACGCCGCGGTTACGCAGGTCCTTGAGCTCAACGCCTCGACGGATCACGCTGACCAGCTCTTCGGGCGTGCAATCCATCAGGGAGAGAAAGTGCCTTGCGCTCATCATTGACTACCTTTTGCTACAAACCGCAGATGCTCAAAGCCTTGTTTAACGGAACAACGGGCGAGACCTGCGGCGTAAGCCGCACGGGGCGACGAAATAGGGGAAGGCGCGATCTTATAATTAAATGTCGCGTCTTACCAATAGGGCTACAGTTTTTAGGGAGTTTCAGAGGGGCTACGGGTTCACCGAGGTAGCGCTTTTGAAGCCTGTTTCCTGATAGCAGCGGTTCATTTGTACACCGGCCTCTCGGGGCTTGGCAATCAGGCTGGGCGGCAATGGTGCGCTGACAGTCGGTTTCTGACCTGTCATTCATCAGCGCCGGGCTCGACGGATCGTCGAACTGACCAGCGTGCATGGCCCCTCGGGCCGATTGAAACCCTTCAGGACATCCATTTTCAGGTGCCACCCAGGCTGCCTTCGAACTGAACTCCGGCGGCCATCGGCTGGCCTGATAACCCTCGATTCACAAGACGAACGTCGCTGGCGCGCAGTCGGGTCTGGCGCCATAGTTTTGTTTCCGCGGCCAACGCTGCCCGCCCATGACAAGACAGAAACTGGCCATGACCAAGACTCTCCATCACCGTGCGTGCCATTTGTGCGAAGCCATCTGTGGCCTGACCATCGAAACCACCAGGGTCGAAGGCGGTAACGTCCAGATCACTTCGATCAAGGGCGACCCCCAGGATACGTTCAGCCGTGGGCACATCTGCCCCAAGGCCGTGGCCCTGCAAGACATTCAGAACGATCCGGATCGCCTGCATCAGCCGATGCAGCGGGTGGGCAATGAGTGGCAGCCGATCGAGTGGGAAGCGGCATTCAATCTGGTCGCCGAACGCCTCGCCGCCATTCAGGAGCGTCACGGGCAAAACGCCGTGGCGGTCTATCAGGGCAACCCGAGCGTGCACAATTACGGGTTGATGACCCACAGCAATTACTTCCTCGGCCTGTTGAAAACCCGCAACCGGTTTTCCGCGACGTCGGTCGATCAATTGCCCCATCACCTGACCAGTCATTTGATGTACGGCCATGGTTTGCTGCTGCCGATCCCGGACATCGATCACACCGATTTCATGCTGATCCTGGGCGGCAATCCGCTGGCTTCGAACGGCAGCATCATGACCGTGCCGGATGTGGAAAAACGCTTGAAGGCGATACAGGCCAAGGGCGGCAAAGTGGTGGTGGTCGATCCGCGCCGTAGTGAGACGGCGGCGATTGCCGATCAGCATCTGTTCGTGCGCCCGGGTGGTGATGCCGCGCTGTTGTTCGGCATGCTCAATACCTTGTTTGCTGAAGCTCTGACCCGCGACAGCCATTTGCCGGTGGACGGCCTGGAGGAAGTACGGGAGGCCGTCGCGCCGTTCACCGCCGAGGCCATGAGCCCGTTGTGCGCCGTACCGGCCGAACAGATCCGCCAGTTGGCGCGGGACTTCGCCGCGGCACCGAGTGCAGTCTGCTATGGCCGCATGGGCGTTTCGACCCAGGCCTTCGGTACGCTGTGCCACTGGGTGGTGCAGTTGATCAATCTGGTCACCGGCAATCTCGATCGCGTGGGTGGTGCCTTGTGCACGGAACCGGCGGTGGATCTGGTGGCAACGACTTCGGGCGGGCATTTCAATCTGTGGCAGAGCCGGGTTTCCGGGCGCCCGGAGTACGCCGGAGAACTGCCTGTCTCGGCGCTGGCCGAAGAGATGCTCACTGAAGGGGAAGGGCAAGTCCGCGCGTTGATCACCGTGGCTGGCAATCCGGTGCTGTCCACGCCCAATGGCCGAAAGCTCGAGCAGGCGCTGGACGGGCTGGAGTTCATGGTCAGTATCGACCTGTACATCAATGAAACCACGCGTTACGCCGACCTGATCCTGCCGTCGACATCGGCGCTGGAAAACGACCATTACGACACCACGTTCAATCTGTTTGCAGTGCGCAACGTCAGCCGTTTCAACCGCGCCATCCTCGCCAAGCCCGAAGGTGCATTGCACGACTGGGAAATTTTCGTCGGCCTGGCCAAGGCATTTGCCGCCAGGACCGGCAAAGAGCTGAAGCCCACCATCGCTCCTGCGCAAATGATCGATCGCGGCCTGCGCATGGGAATGTACGGCGACAATTCAGAGCACAAGCTGTCGTTGGCGACTTTGTTCGATCATCCCCATGGCGTCGATCTGGGCGCGCTCAAGCCTAACCTGGCACCACGCCTGAAGACTGCCAATCAACGCATCCAGGCCGCCCCGGCCGCGATTCTCGCTGACCTGGCGCGCTTCGCAGCCTTGCAGGCGCCGGCCGCCGACGAGTTGTTGATGATTGGCCGCCGGCATGTCCGCAGCAACAACTCATGGATGCATAACTATCATCGGTTGGTGAAAGGCAAGCCACGTCACCAGTTGCTGATGCATCCGGACGATCTGGCCAGTCGCGGGCTCAGTGACGGGCAGCGCGTTCGGGTCAGCTCGCGGGTGGGGGTGATCGAAGTCGAAGTGCTTGGCAGTCTGGACATGATGAAAGGCGTGGTCAGCCTGCCTCACGGCTGGGGTCACGCGCGGCCGGGCGTGCAAATGACGATTGCCAGCAGCCAGCCGGGCTCGAGCGCCAACGACCTGACCGACGACTGCCAGCTTGACGAGTTGTCGGGAAATGCCGCACTCAATGGCGTGCCAGTGACCGTGGCGGCGGCTTGAATCAGTCTGACGGAGAGACCGAGCAGGGTGCTCGGCTTTCCGTTACAATGCGCCACCGTGCCGACCCATGAGTCGGAAAGTTCAGCCGAGGTGCTCCATGGATATCATCGAAACGATTAAAGAGCAGATTGCCAACAACACCATTCTGCTTTACATGAAAGGCTCGCCGAATGCCCCGCAGTGCGGCTTCTCCGCGAAAGCCGCGCAGGCCGTGATGGCGTGTGGCGAAAAGTTTGCGTACGTGGACATCCTGCAGAACCCGGAAATCCGCGCCAACCTGCCAAAATACGCCAACTGGCCAACTTTTCCGCAACTGTGGGTTGCCGGTGAGCTGGTCGGCGGTAGCGACATCATGACTGAAATGGCTGCTGATGGTTCGCTGCAGAGCCTGATCAAGGACGCCGCTGCCAAGGCCGCTGCTCCAAAGACCGAAGCCTGATTCGCTTTTGTGGGAGCGAGCCTGCTCGCGAATGCGGTCTGCCAGTAACTGAGATGTTGACTGACACGACCCCTTCGCGAGCGGGCTCGCTCCCACAGGGATTTCGGCCAGTGGCATAAAAAAAGCCCCGCCACTCGAAAGAGGGCGGGGCTTTTTATTGCATCGAGATTAATGGCGTAGAACTTACTCGTCTTCGCCCATCTGCGATTGCAGGTAGTTCTCAAGACCCACTTTATCGATCAGGCCCAACTGGGTTTCCAGCCAGTCAATATGTTCTTCTTCGGACTCGAGAATATCTTCAAGCAGTTCACGGCTACCGAAGTCGCCAACTGTTTCGCAATGTGCGATGGCTACTTTCAGATCGGCATGGCCGATTTTCTCGATACGCAGGTCGCACTCCAGCATTTCCTTGGTGTGCTCGCCGATGTGCAGCTTGCCCAGATCCTGGACGTTCGGCAGGCCTTCAAGGAACAGGATGCGCTTGATCAGCTTGTCCGCGTGCTTCATCTCGTCGATGGATTCGTGGTATTCGTGCTTGCCGAGCTTGTTCAGGCCCCAATCTTCATACATGCGCGCATGCAGGAAATATTGATTGATCGCGACCAGCTCATTGGCAAGGATCTTGTTGAGATGCTGGATGACTGTAACGTCGCCTTTCATGATGGGGTCCTGCCCTGTATTAGCTGTCAATAGAGCAGAGTTTGAGCCGGGTATTTAATAGTGTCAAACCTAAGTTATTGAAACTTAAATGAAAATTAATCGGAATAAGAATGTTTGTGTTCCGCGTCTAGAGCATAACTAGTTGATTTTGAGGCATAAAAAAACCGGACATATGTCCGGTTCTTTGAAATTCGATATTTAAGCGGCTGTAAATTCTGCTGGAAAAGGAATTGCAGCCTGGGCCGATTGCAGTTTGGTCAGGGTCTCGCGGACCACTTCCTTGGCGAGGCAGGCACATTTGCCGCACTGACTGGCAACGCCGGTAGCCACACGGACTTCCTTGTAGCTGCAGCATCCTTCATAGATCGCATCGCGGATTTGACCGTCGGTGACGCCAGTGCAGAGGCAAACATACATAAGGAAGGTCCGTCGCTGATTGTGACTCAATTGCGATGGATCTTAATGTTAACGAGAATGATTGTCAAAGTGGTTTCAGAGCACTTTTCGCCATAAGCGGGTATGGCTGACGAACGGTCGGCCTGGCAAATCGGTGATATAAAACCGTCGGGGATTTCATCGTACGGGGAAAAAACAGCTAAGCCAGCTCAAACACGCGGTGTATGATGGCCGGTCTTTTGCGACCGGGGATCGTGTCACAGGGCTGTCGCCTCAGGGTGGCAGGCTGATGCGAACCCTGTTTCTCACGCTATTACACCAGGAGATATCCAATGAGCGTACTCGTAGGCAAACAAGCCCCTGACTTCACCGTACCGGCCGTACTCGGCAATGGCGAGATCGTTGACAGCTTCACCCTGTCCTCGGCGATCAAAGGCAAATACGGCCTGGTGTTCTTCTACCCGCTGGACTTCACCTTCGTTTGCCCGTCCGAGCTGATCGCTCTGGACAACCGCATGTCTGAGTTCAAGGCACGCAACGTTGAAGTGATCGCTGTTTCGATCGACTCGCACTTCACCCACAACGCATGGCGCAACACTCCAGTGAACAATGGCGGTATCGGCCAGGTTCGCTACACCATGGCTGCCGACATCAAGCAGGACATCATGAAGGCCTACGACGTTCAGTCCGCTGAAGGCGTGGCTTTCCGTGGCGCTTTCCTGATCGACGACAAAGGCGTTGTCCGCTCGCAGATCATCAACGACCTGCCACTGGGTCGTAACATGGAAGAGCTGATCCGTCTGGTCGACGCTCTGCAATTCCACGAAGCGCACGGCGAAGTCTGCCCTGCCAACTGGAAAAAAGGCGACAAAGGCATGAACGCTTCGCCAGAAGGCGTTGCGGCTTACCTGACCGAGCACGCTGCCGCTCTGTAAGGCACGCTCCAGGTACAAAAAAACCGGCCATCGAGGCCGGTTTTTTTATGGGCGGGATAACGCCGGGAGGGGATCAATCGTTGAAGTCTTCCCAGCCACCCATCTGTTTCCAGCGATTGACGATGCCGCAGAACAGCTCTGCCGTCTTCTCGGTGTCATAGCGAGCCGAGTGAGCCTCGCGACCGTCAAAGTCGATGTCCGCTGCCTGGCACGCCTTGGCCAGCACGGTCTGGCCGTAAGCGAGGCCGGCGAGCGTTGCGGTATCGAAACTGGAGAACGGGTGGAACGGATTGCGCTTCATGTCCAGCCGCGCAACCGCTGCATTCAGGAAGCCCAGGTCGAAGCTGCTGTTATGCCCGACCAGGATCGCCCGTTTGCAACCATTGGCCTTCAGGGCCTTGCGCACGCCGCGGAAGATATCGTTCAGGGCAGACTCTTCACTCACGGCCATGCGCAGCGGGTGATCGAGCTTGATCCCGGTGAATTCCAGGGCAGCGGCTTCGATGTTTGCGCCTTCGAACGGCTCGACACGGAAGAAGTAGGTGTGATCCGGGTAAACAAAACCCTTTTCATCCATGGCGATGGTGGTCGCAGCGATCTCCAGCAAGGCATCGGTGGCCGAATTGAAGCCACCGGTTTCTACGTCGACGACAACCGGCAGGTAACCACGGAACCTGGCCGCCATTGGATGACGAGGGCCGCCTCCGCCGCCATTGCCTTCCAGTTCGTCGTCGAAATGGTCTTCACTCACGCGTGTTCCTCCAGCAGGCGCCAGCGCAGTTTTTCACCGGCGCGCAGCGGGATAACGGTCAGCTCGCCAAATGGCAGGCTGGTCGGGGCGGTCCACTCTTCGCGGACCAGGGTGATGCGATCGGTGTTGGCTGGCAGACCATAGAACCGAGGGCCGTTGAGGCTGGCGAAGGCCTCGAGTTTGTCCAGCGCATTGCGCTGTTCGAAGGCTTCGGCGTACATCTCGATGGCCGCATAGGCGGTGTAGCAACCGGCGCAACCGCAAGCCGCTTCCTTGGCGTGCTGGGCGTGGGGGGCCGAGTCGGTGCCGAGGAAGAACTTCTCGCTGCCGCTGGTGGCAGCGTCGAGCAGGGCTTCCTGGTGGGTGTTGCGCTTGAGGATCGGCAGGCAATAGAAGTGCGGCCGAATCCCGCCCACCAGCATGTGGTTGCGGTTGTACAGCAGGTGGTGAGCCGTGATGGTCGCGCCGACGTTGGCCGAAGCCGAGTTGACGAACTGCACGGCGTCCGTGGTGGTGATGTGTTCGAAGACCACTTTGAGGGTCGGGAAACGCTCGACCACACGGCGCATGTGCTCGTCGATGAAGATTTTTTCGCGGTCGAACACATCGACATCGCCCCGGGTGACTTCACCGTGGACCAACAACGGCATCCCGACTTCGGCCATGGCCTCGAGTGCAGGGAAGATCTTGTCGATGCTGGTGACGCCAGAGTCCGAGTTGGTGGTCGCGCCGGCCGGGTACAGCTTGGCGGCGTGAATGAATCCGCTGGCCTTGGCCTCGCGAATTTCTTCAGGCTGGGTGCGGTCGGTCAGGTACAGGACCATCAGTGGCTCGAACAGGCTGCCGGCCGGGCGGGCAGCGAGAATCCGCTGGCGATAGCCGTCGGCTTCGGCCGCGTTGCGCACCGGTGGAACCAGGTTGGGCATGATGATGGCGCGGCCAAAGGTGCGCGCGACATCCGCGACGGTATTGGTCAACACGGCACCATCGCGAAGATGAATATGCCAGTCGTCGGGACGCAGCAGGGTCAGGCGGTCGGACATGAGGGGATTCCAGGCGGGTCAAACTCAAGGGAATGCTACCGGAAAAGACTCTTGCAGGCACTCGCTATCAAGTTTTGCAGGAAGCTTCCGATATCCAACAGGTATGCCGTAAACATGTGTGTGTCTGTCTTTTTGTTGTAGAAGCCAGTGGAGCCTCCCGTGCGCCAGCGTTTTTTAGCCTTGCTCAGTGTGTTTGCCAGCCTTCCCGCGATGGCGCTCACTTTCCAGACCCGTCTGGAGAACATTGAGTGGACGGTCGAGGGTGACAAGTTCGAATGCCGCCTGACTCAGCCGATTACCGACTTCGGTTCGGGCGAGTTCGTGCGCCGTGCCGGCGAGCAGGCGACGTTTCGTCTGAAAACCTACAACCCGATGATTGGCGGCGGTTCGGCGACGCTGCTGGCCGCTGCCGCGCCGTGGCAACCCGGGCGTGACGATATCAACCTGGGCACGGTGAGAATCGGCAGTGGCAACGTTTTGTTCAACAGCTCACAGGTTCAGGCCGGACGACTGATCAGTGGCCTGATGGACGGTCGCAGTCCGGTGGTTCGCCATTCCTCGGGGGATGGTCGGGTGTCGGAAGTGCGCTTGCTGCCGGTCAGGTTCACCAAAGCGTTTGCCGATTACCAGAGTTGTGTGGCGAAACTGTTGCCACAGAATTTCGAACAGGTGAAGCAATCCGAAATCGGCTTCCCCGGCGGCGGAATCGAACTCGACAGCGCCGCAAAAGCCAAACTACAGGTGATGCTGGAGTACATGAAGGCCGATCCGACGGTCAATCACATCGAGCTCGACGGTCACTCCGACAACAGCGGCAACCGCCTGACCAACCGCGACCTGTCGCGGCGCCGAGCCCTGGCAGTGCTGGAGTTCTTCAAGGCCAACGGCATCCAAGAGTCGCAAATCACCCTGCGTTTCCATGGCGAGCGTTATCCGGTGGCGCCTAACACCAACAACACCAACCGCGCGAAGAACCGTCGAGTAGCGGTACGCCTGGAGCGCGGAGCCCCAGCGGAACAAGTCGCCCCGCAAGCGACGAAAGCGGCCACTTCGGCCACTTCCTGATCCAGCTGTAATCGTCGCGCCCTCGACAGAATCTGTCGCTTCGTCGTCATAAGCTGTCGCGCCACTGTAAATTATTCTGTATGAGCGGTAGACTTCCCGGCTTTCCGTAGAACCCCGTGGAGTGATGGCATGGCGGACGTAAACAAGGTCGTTCTGGCGTATTCCGGCGGCCTGGACACTTCGGTGATCCTCAAGTGGCTGCAGGATACTTATAACTGTGAAGTGGTGACCTTCACCGCTGACCTGGGGCAGGGCGAAGAGGTCGAACCTGCACGCGCCAAGGCTCAGGCCATGGGCGTCAAAGAGATCTACATCGACGACTTGCGCGAAGAGTTCGTGCGCGATTTCGTTTTCCCGATGTTCCGTGCCAACACCGTTTACGAAGGCGAGTACCTGCTGGGTACTTCCATCGCTCGTCCGCTGATCGCCAAGCGCCTGATCGAAATCGCCAACGAAACCGGCGCTGACGCCATTTCCCATGGCGCCACCGGCAAGGGTAACGACCAGGTTCGTTTCGAGCTCGGTGCGTACGCCTTGAAACCTGGTGTGAAAGTGATTGCCCCTTGGCGCGAATGGGACCTGCTGTCCCGTGAAAAGCTGATGGATTACGCCGATAAGCACGGGATCCCGATCGAGCGCCACGGCAAGAAAAAGTCCCCGTACTCCATGGATGCCAACCTGCTGCACATCTCCTATGAAGGCGGCGTGCTGGAAGACACCTGGACCGAGCACGAAGAAGACATGTGGCGCTGGACCGTTTCCCCGGAAAACGCGCCAGACAAGCCGCAGTACCTGGAACTGACCTACCGCAACGGCGACATCGTCGCGCTGGACGGCGTCGAAATGACTCCGGCCACCGTGCTGGCGACCCTGAACCGTATCGGTGGCGAACACGGTATCGGCCGTCTCGACATCGTCGAGAACCGCTACGTGGGCATGAAGTCCCGTGGCTGCTACGAAACCCCTGGCGGCACCATCATGCTGCGTGCTCACCGTGCGATCGAATCGATCACCCTGGACCGCGAAGTGGCTCACCTCAAAGACGAGTTGATGCCCAAGTACGCCAGCCTGATCTACACCGGCTACTGGTGGAGCCCTGAGCGTCTGATGCTGCAACAGATGATCGATGCGTCTCAGGTCAACGTGAATGGCGTTGTGCGCCTGAAGCTGTACAAGGGCAATGTGATCGTCACTGGGCGCAAGTCCGACGACTCGCTGTTCGACGCCAACATCGCGACCTTCGAAGAAGATGGCGGCGCGTACAACCAGGCGGATGCAGCGGGCTTCATCAAGCTCAATGCCCTGCGCATGCGCATTGCAGCGAACAAAGGCCGGAAGCTGTTCTGAGACCTTTGAAATCGTGATGGATACCTGACCTCGTCCTCGACGAGGTCAGGTACCTGAAAACGGGGTGTGACGCCAGTTGCTACGTTGTCGGGTGTTTTCGTTTGCGCTGATGATTTCCTGTTTTTCTCCTTCTCGATGGTCTGACCTGTACTACACGTTGTTGTTCGCCGGTTGCCCGGCCTGATCAATGACCGACAACCTGTGCGAGTCCAGATTGTAGGCAACATAAAAGGCGGCACTGCGCTTGTTGGCCTGCTTTGAATGTTTAAGCGCACTGGCTTTCAGTAAAATCTCCGAAACGGCACAAGTGACAAACAGAATCACGTACGCCGTCTTTTCCCGTGGCCTCTGGAGGTTTTCCAGCAGCGCTCCAAACTCGACCTCCTTGCTCATCCACCGTGCATCCACGATGTACAGGTCTTTTATAAGTTCCGGTAACTGAAGCTGATGTTGAACAGAGACAGAGGTTTGCAGACCAATCTCGGTTGGCGGGTCCTGTGCGCCGCAGGGCGTTCGAGCTGACTGCCGGTCATTCGTTGAGGTTTCCAGGGCGGGATTCTCAGACGACTTCCCGGACGCTTTTTTTTCCGGCCGCCCGGCATCATCCATGACCTTCATGAAGTGTTTTCCCTTTTCAAAGTCGGAGGGCGCATAAAGGGATTTGTAGTTGAAGTTGAGTGTCGCGAAAAAAAGCAAAAGTAAATAAAACGGAAAGCTGATCAGAAACCAGACATAGAGTTCTCTTTCCTCTTGGTCGAGGAAGGGTAGAGAAACGGCTGCCGAAGTTTCAGAGAGTGCTGCAAATATCGCGATAATTGTCATTGGGTTGGTGATTCGTTTTTTTATCATGTTCTGTACTCATTCTGGATTTTTTCTCGAATGGTTTATGAGGTTGGTTTGAAGTGGTAACTATTGTAGTGATTTTTGTTGCTTGTTGGTTTTGATAAGCGTTTTTATTTGCTTGTTGTATTGCTCTTCGATTTTTTGAGTGTGGGTGGTGCTTTAATGATTGCTCAAAAAATATTATTTGCTGTAAGAGTAATTGGATGCTTGGTGTGTGATATTTCTGGTGTGAATGTTTAGTGCGTAAATATCAGTTACGTTTTAGCGGGAGGGGTAGATGCTTATGTTTGTCAGGGCGCGACCGTTCAGGCTGGCTCTCGGAAAATTTTGGTCGTAAACGATTGAGGTGACGGCTGGAAAGTGCGACACACTGACGCTGATACAGTTTTCAATTCATTCTGTTCGAGGGATTTTTGTAGGAGGAATCCGTGTTGTTTGTAGGGGATGTCTCTTGGTGTGGGTGGCTGGGAGGGGCGACATGCCATGGGTGAAACGACTAGGCTATTGTGCGGGCTCTAAAAATTCGAACAGCGAAAATTGGACTTGCCCATGAATAAAGTGCTGATCGTGGATGATCACCCCGTCATTCGTCTTGCGGTACGTATGCTAATGGAACGTCATGGCTACGAAGTTATTGCAGAAACCGATAATGGTGTGGACGCACTGCAACTAGCCCGTGAACTTATGCCGGATATTGTCATTCTGGATATCGGGATTCCGAAGCTGGACGGGTTGGAAGTCATCGCGCGTTTGTCTTCGACCTCAATGCCTATGAAAGTGCTGATTTTGACTTCCCAGGCGCCGGGGCATTTTTCGATGCGTTGCATGCAATCCGGTGCAGCTGGTTATGTCTGCAAGCAACAAGACCTGACGGAGTTGCTCAGTGCAATAAAGGCGGTGTTGTCAGGCTACAGTTACTTTCCTAACCAAGCCTTGCATACCGTGCGTTGCAGTTTGGGGAATGCCAGTGAGGCCGATATGGTTGATCGCTTGTCGGGACGGGAAATGATGGTTCTGCAACAGTTGGCCCGAGGAAAGACCAATAAAGAGATTGCCGATGGAATGTTTCTCAGCAATAAAACAGTCAGTACTTACAAGACCCGCCTGTTGCTCAAACTGAATGCGCGGTCTCTGGTCGATCTGATCGAGCTGGCACAACGCAATGGTCTGGTGTGATGACGTAACTGCGCGACAAGGGGCGTCCACCGAAGTATGGCACTTAGAAAAAAGCCTCCGTTTCGGGAGGCTTTCAGGTGTCATAAGTCAAAATCGTAATCGGCCAATTGCTTTTGCAATCGGCGCTCCTCCAGCAGGTTATCGATGGTGCGGCGTTTGCTCAGATTGGTTTTCGCTACTTCAACCACCGGCTCAGCGTCATCGGTTTCGGCGGTGGTGAAGTCGTCTTCTACGTCCAGTTGCTCTTTGCCAGTACTCATTTAGTTGCTCCAGGCTAAGAAGGCCTTTGGCGCTCCTTATATCGACAATCTCCCGGCGGGTAAAAAAGATTTTTTCAATCGATAATTCAATAAACCCAATAGCGCCTCAATCGTCGGAGGTTTTGTGCTTGTATTCGCACAAGTCCTCGATCCGGCAGCTCCCGCATCGGGGCTTGCGGGCCAGGCAAACATAGCGGCCGTGAAGGATCAGCCAGTGATGGGAGTCGAGCAGGTACTCCCGGGGCACGAATTTCATCAGTTTTTTCTCGACTTCCACCACATTCTTGCCGGGAGCAATGCCGGTGCGGTTGCTGACCCTGAAAATATGCGTGTCGACGGCCATGGTCAGCTGACGGAATGCAGTATTGAGTACCACATTGGCGGTTTTGCGGCCGACGCCGGGCAGTGCTTCCAGCTCTTCGCGGGTTTCTGGCACTTCACCGGCGTGACGCTCGACCAGCAAGCGGCAGGTTTCGATCACGTTTTTCGCTTTGCTGTTGTACAGACCGATGGTCTTGATGTACTCCGACAGCCCCTCGACACCCAGGGCATGGATCGCCGCCGGTGTGTTGGCGACCGGGAACAGCCTGGCTGTGGCCTTGTTGACGCCGACATCGGTCGACTGCGCCGAGAGAATCACGGCAATCAGCAATTCGAACGCTGAGGAATAGGCCAGCTCGGTCTTTGGTTCCGGGTTGTCCTCATGCAGTCTGCGGAATATTTCCAGACGTTTTGCGGCATTCATGGGCGGTGCGTTTCCTCGAAGGCAATCAATGTGTGGGAGCGGGGCGCCAAGCCTGCCAGGCGGCGATCAGCAGTCCGAGCAGTATGAACCCGCCAGGGACCAACGTGGCCAGGCGCAGACCGCCATCAGCCACCAGCACCCAGCCTTGCCAGTCAGTTGGCGTTGCGCCGATCGGCCACGATAGATGGTTTCCAAGTGTTCCGTTGCCGATAAGTTCGCGCAGCAGGCCCAGCGCAATCATCAGCGTGGCAAACAGACCATTGAATCGCAGGCGTTGGTGCCAACCGTTCTGAAAGAACCCGGTGTGTTCCAGTACGAGGCATTGCAAGGCGATCAAGGCGCCATAAAACCCCAGATGCTGCTGCCATTGCAGCGACCAGGCCTGTGCCATGAGTTCCGCGCAACTGGTGAGCGTGGCCGCCAACAGGATGCTGGCCAGCAAGCGGGTCGCCGGGACCAGTCGGGATCGCAGGGCGCCCATGGTCAGGCTGAACAACTGGGTCACCACCATGTACATCAGGCACAGGCCAAGTGCGGCCATCAGCGAGTGGGTGGCGCCGATCAGCGGCGTCAGCATCAAGGCGTTGCGCAGATTCGATGAATTATCCATGGGCAGGGATTCCGAGCAGTTGTTGCCGGTGTTCATCGAAGTAGCGCAAGGCATCGTGGACGGCATTGATCACCGCTCTCGAGGTGATGGTTGCGCCTGCGATCTGATCGAACTGTCCCTGATCCTTTTTCAGCGCCCAGCCGCTGTCACCGGGTTCTGTTCGAGACTTGCCGGAAAAAACCTGGAGCCAGGTATTGGGCCAGTCGGCGATCCGTGCCCCCAGTCCTGGTGTTTCCGACTGTTTGAGGGTTTTGACGCCCAGCAACCTGCCGTTGGCGTCGACAGCGATCAACAGGTCGATGGCACCGGCGTAGCCAAGGGTTTGACTGCGCAGCAACACCGCGACGGGTTGATCGGCACGGGTCGCCAGATAACCACCCAGCAAGGTGCTGTTGGCCAGTGCGGTTGCTTCAATCGTTATGGGGTGTTCGAGTGGTTGATTGTCGTAGCTGTCTGGCGCGATCAGGTCCAGCAGATGACGGCTGTCGATCAGGCGCTGTTCGGCGGCAATGCGTGGCGCGCTGCCGAGTTGCACTAAGTAGGTCACGCCAAGGCCCAGTGCGGCCAACAGCACCACAAACGCGATGCTTGATGTCCGGCTCATGGCGCCTCCGGCTGTTGCCTGGCCGCCACGAACCGCTCCAGCGCCGGCACGCACAGGTTCATCAACAGCACGGCGAAGGCGATGCCGTCCGGGTAGCCACCCCAGGTACGAATCAGATAAGTCAGAAGCCCCACGCCAGCGCCGAACAGCAGCCGCGCAGCAGGGCTTCTGGCGCCGGACACCGGTTCGGTGATGATGAAGAACGCCCCCAGCATGGTCGCGCCGGTCAGCAGATGAAACAACGGCGAGCCATGGGAGTTGGAGCCAGAACCGTTCCAGCACAGCAGGCTGATGATGAACAGACTGGCCAGCATGCCGACCGGTGCATGCCAACTGATCACCCTTCGTTGCAGGAGAAACATTCCACCCGCCAAAAACGCCAGGTTCAGCCATTCCACCCCCCGGCCGCCAAAGTGGCCGAATGCCGGGTTGCCGGCAAACAGTTCATCCATGGTCAGGCTTTTGTTGATCCGCAGACTGTCCAGTGCCGTGGCCTGCACCCAGGCATCAGGCGCATGGCCGGCACCGAACACTTGCTGCAAGCCGCTCAGCAGATCCATGCCATGGGATGACGGCCAATGGGTCATTGGTTGGGGAAAGGTCACCAGCACCAGAGCCAAACCGAGCATCGCCGGGTTGAAGGGATTCGAGCCGACACCGCCATACAAGTGCTTGCCAAACACCATCGCAAAAGCGGCAGCACTGAGGGTCAGCCACCATGGGCAGTAAGGCGGCAGCGCCAGAGCGAGCAACGTGGCACTGACCAACGCACTGCCGTCACTCAAGGTTGGCCCCGGCGGTCGCTTGCGCCATTGCACGACGGCGGCTTCGACGGCCAACGCGGCAGCGGCCGCCAGAACCAGATTGATCAACACGCCCCAGCCGTACAGCCAGAACGCCACCAGCATTCCCGGCAGCGTGGCCAACAGCACCAGTTTCATCGCCTGTTGCAGGCGATCATCAACCGCTTCAAGGGTTGGCATGAGCGTCCACCTGGCGTTCGGCTTCGCCGAGTGCGCGCTCCAGGGCTTCGATTTGCTCCGCCGGTGCTTCGTTGGCCTGAGCCTTCTTGAGTTCGGCGCGGCGCATTGCCAACTGGATCTTGGCGCGTTTCAGATCGGCATCATTTGACGACGCAGCAATTGCGACTTTCTGCGCAGGAGCGGGTGGGGTGGCGCTTTCCAGTCGCGCCAGGTTTTGTTCGGCGGCTTCGAACTGTTGTTGCAGGACGATCAACTGCGATTGCTGCTCGAAGGTCGGCGGATGCCCGAAGGCCTTCAGCGATTTGTGCAGCTGCGCCCGACTCATCGCCACATCGATCTTGGCCTTTTTCAGCGCGGCATCGGCATTGGCGGCTTTCTGCGCGCGGACGCGCTCGAGGGCGGCCTGCACCGGGTCGGCTGTCGTCTCGGCAGGTTGCGCGGCTCGCTGCCTTGCCTGACGCTCGGCGATTTTCTGTTGCTCCTCACGCTGCAAGCGGGCATTGCGTTGTTCGAAGCGACGTCGTGCGTGATCGCGCTTGAGGGTGCGGGCCTGACGCGCCTGCGGTGTGAGGGCCAGGCCCCCGACAACGGGCAGTACCGTGTTCGGCTGCAGTGGGCGCATTTCGATGCAGTCCACCGGGCAGGGTGCCACGCAGAGGTCGCAACCGGTGCACTCATCGATGATCACCGTGTGCATCAGTTTGGCCGCGCCGACGATGGCATCGACCGGGCAAGCCTGAATGCACTTGGTGCAACCAATACACTCAGCCTCGCGGATATAGGCGATCTGCGCAGGTGCCGAGCCGCGAGTGATGTCCAGCTCCAGCACCGGCACCTTCAGCAGCTCGGCCAAGGCATTAATGGTTTCGTTGCCGCCTGGCGGACATTTGTTGATCGGCTCGCCATTGGCGATGCCTTCGGCGTACGGCTTGCACCCGGGGTGGCCGCACTTGCCGCATTGGGTTTGCGGCAAGAGTGCGTCGATGAGTTGAATCAGACTCATGTTTTGATCAGTCCGCTGAATCCGAGAAAGGCCACTGCGATCAGGCCGGCACCAATCAGGTCGATCGGCAAGCCGCGAAAGGGCAGGGGAACATCGTTGTCGGCGGTGCGTTCACGCAAATCAGTGAACAGGCTCAACACCAGCCAAAAGCCCAGCCCAGCACCGAGGCTCAAGGCTGTGGCGTGAAAGAAGCCCTTGTCTTGCTGAGCATTGAGCAAGGCCACGCCGAGCACGCCGGCATTGCCCAGCAGCAACGGCCAGAGGCCTTCGAACGGCAGTGCCGAAAACACCCGAGCCAACAGCTTCAGCAACGGGCTGATCAGCAGCACGCTCAATGGCAGAAACACAAACAGACGCAGCGTCGTCAAATGCAGCGGCACCAGCAGCCATTGATAGAGCGCGTAGCCGAGCATGCCCACGACCAGCATCAGACATGTCGTCGCAATGCCCAAGGCATGGACCTGACGGCGCTGACCGGCCAACAGCGGATCGACGGCCAACGGCCAGTGCAACACGAGATTGTTGATCAGGGCGGTGCTGATAAGCGTAAGCAGGATTTCGGTCATTGTTCGTGCCGGCAGGAACAGGGCTTTTTTAGCGCAGTTGTCTAAAAAGAGTAGGCATTATCCGGCAAGGCGGGAGGGTGGGCCAGACATGAAAATCCCACAGCCGCGCCAGGCACGACTGTGGGATCGATTTGCCGCAGACCTTACTTGATGCGCTGGCCCGGCTTGGCGCCGCTGTCAGGGCTGAGCAGGTAGATCTCTTCACCGCCAGGGCCGGCCGCCATCACCATGCCTTCGGAGATGCCGAACTTCATTTTCCGTGGCTTGAGGTTGGCAATCATCATGGTCAGGCGACCATCGAGCTTCGACGGGTCCGGATAAGCGCTCTTGATCCCGGAGAACACGTTGCGCTGTTCGTCACCGATGTCCAGGGTCAGGCGTAACAGCTTGTCGGCGCCTTCCACGTGTTCAGCCTTGACGATCAGCGCGACACGCAAATCGACTGCCGCGAAGGTGTCGAACTCGATTTCCGGCGACAGCGGATCCTTGGCCAGTTCGCCATTGCCGGCAGGTGCGGCTTCGCCGGTGTCGGTCTGGCTGGCGGTCAGGTCTTCTTTAGAGGCGTCGGTCATGGCTTGCACCTTGACCGGGTCGATCCTGGTCATCAGCGGCTTGAACTCGTTCAGCTGGTGATTGCTAAGCAAGGTCGCGTGGTCGTTCCAGGTCAGCGGCGCGACGTTCAGGAACGCCTCGGCGTCGGCGGCCAGCAGCGGCAGGACTGGTTTGAGGAAGATCACCAACTGGCGGAACAGGTTGACGCCGGTGGCGCAGATGGCCTGGACTTCATCCTGCTTGCCTTCCTGTTTGTTCAGCGACCACGGTGCCTTGTCGGCGATCCAGGCGTTGGCGCGGTCGGCCAGGCCCATGATCTCGCGCATGGCGCGGGCGAAGTCACGGGCTTCATAGGCGTCGGCGATACTTGGCGCAGCGGCCAGGAAGGCTTCGGTCAATTCAGGCGCGGCGTTGGTGTCGACCATCACGCCGGCATTGCCCTTGTTGATGAAGCCGGCGCAACGGCTGGCGATGTTGACGACCTTGCCCACCAGGTCGGAGTTGACCTTCTGCACGAAGTCTTCGAGGTTAAGGTCCAGGTCGTCGACGCCACGGCCCAGCTTGGCCGCGTAGTAGTAACGCAAGTATTCCGGCGACAGGTGGTCCAGGTAAGTGCGGGCCTTGATGAAGGTGCCACGGGACTTGGACATCTTCTGGCCGTTGACGGTCAGGTAGCCGTGCACGTTGATGCCAGTCGGCTTGCGGTAGCCCGCGCCTTCGAGCATGGCTGGCCAGAACAGGGCGTGGAAGTTGACGATGTCCTTGCCGATGAAGTGGTACAGCTCGGCGGTGGAGTCCTTGCCCCAGAACGCATCGAAGTCCAGCTCCGGTGTGCGGTTGCACAGGTTCTTGAAGCTGGCCATGTAGCCGATCGGCGCATCCAGCCACACGTAGAAGTATTTGCCCGGTTCGTCGGGGATTTCAAAACCGAAATACGGCGCATCGCGGGAGATGTCCCACTGTTGCAGGCCGGCGTCCAGCCATTCGGCGATCTTGTTGGCCACGGCGTCTTGCAGGGTGCCGCTGCGAGTCCAGGTTTGCAGCATTTGCTGGAAGTCTGGCAGTTTGAAGAAGAAGTGCTGGGAATCCTTGAGCACCGGGGTGGCGCCGGAGATCGCCGACTTCGGATCCTTCAAATCTGTCGGAGCGTAGGTTGCACCGCACTTTTCGCAGTTATCACCGTACTGGTCTTCGGTGCCGCATTTCGGGCAAGTGCCCTTGATGAAGCGGTCGGCCAGGAACATTTTCTTTTCCGGGTCGAAATACTGGGTGATCGAGCGCGTGGCGATGTGCCCGGCGTCACGCAGTTTCAGGTAGATCTGGCTCGACAGCTCACGGTTTTCTTCGGCGTGAGTGGAGTGGAAGTTGTCGAAGTCCACCAGGAACTCGGCAAAGTCGGCGCTGTGTTCAGCCTGGACATTGGCGATCAGTTGTTCCGGGGTGATGCCTTCCTTTTCCGCGCGCAGCATGATCGCCGAACCGTGGGCGTCGTCGGCGCAGACATAGATGCATTGATTGCCGCGGTGCTTCTGGAAGCGCACCCACATATCGGTCTGGATGTATTCCAGCATATGGCCGAGGTGAATCGAACCATTGGCATAGGGCAGGGCGCTGGTGACGAGGATCTTGCGTGGCTCGGACATGGGGCTCGGCTACTTGATGAAACGGAGGTCGGCCACTATAAAGCGCCGGCGCATATTTTTCACCCTGTGAGCCTGTTTCATTGGATGAGTAACAGGTGAAGGTTCAACATCCCGTCGAACGCTTAGAACAGGTACGATACCCACTATCTTTTCCAGTCCTGTTTTCGGAGTTGCTCATGAGCGCCGTCAATCGCGCAGCGGTGGAAGCCGTCCTTCGCCAATACACCGACCCTTACCTGAACCAGGACCCGGTCAGCGCCGGGTGCGTGCGCAACATCGAGATCCAGGGCGAGCGCGTCAGCGTTCAGCTTGAACTGGGTTACGCCGCCGGGCTGTTCAAGAGTGGCTGGGCGCAGATGCTGGAAATGGCCATTCAGGGGCTGGATGGCGTAGCAAGTGCCAAGGTCGAAATCACCAGTGTGATCGCTGCGCACAAGGCTCAGGCGCAGATTCCGGGCCTGGCGAACGTGAAAAACGTGGTGGCCGTGGCATCCGGCAAGGGCGGCGTGGGCAAATCCACCACGGCGGCCAACCTGGCCCTGGCCCTGGCCCGCGAAGGCGCCAAGGTCGGGATTCTCGATGCAGATATCTACGGTCCGAGCCAGGGCATCATGTTCGGTATCCCCGAGCGCACCCGCCCTGAGGTCAAGGACCAGAAGTGGTTCGTTCCGCTCAAGTCCCATGGCGTCGAAGTGATGTCCATGGCGTTCCTGACCGATGACAACACGCCGATGGTCTGGCGCGGGCCGATGGTCTCCGGCGCCTTGTTGCAACTGGTGACCCAAACCGCTTGGGGCGACCTGGATTACCTGGTCATCGACATGCCGCCAGGCACTGGTGACATCCAGCTGACCCTGGCGCAGAAAGTGCCAGTGGCTGGTGCGGTCATCGTGACCACCCCGCAGGACCTGGCACTGCTGGACGCGCGCAAGGGCGTGGAAATGTTCCGCAAGGTCAACATTCCGGTGCTGGGCGTGGTGGAAAACATGGCCGTGCACATCTGCTCCAACTGCGGACATGCCGAGCATCTGTTCGGTGAAGGCGGGGGTGTGAAACTGGCCAACCAATATGGCGTCGAGCTGCTGGCTTCGCTGCCGCTGTCGATGGTCATCCGCGAGCAGGCCGATGGCGGCAAGCCAACGGTGATCGCCGAGCCTGACAGCCAGATTGCGATGGTTTACCAGGAACTGGCCCGTCACGTTGGCGCACGGATTGTATTGCAGGAAGCTTTGACGCCGGCGATGCCGAATATCAGCGTCAGCGACGATTGATTTTCGCCAGATAAATGCTGACCCCATGTGGGAGCGGGCTTGCTCGCGAAAGCGGTGTGTCATTCAACCAATAAGTTGACTGATCTATCGCCTTCGCGAGCAAGCCCGCTCCCACATTGGTTTTGTGTCGGGCTTAGATACGCAACCCGCCATCCATCTCCAGAATCCGACCGGTGTAATAGTCGTTCTCAAAGATGTAAGCCGCCGAATGGGCGATTTCTTCAGGCCTGCCCATGCGCTTGAGCGGGATCCCTG